>DAIDTV010000351.1 GCA_027457005.1 Chloroflexota bacterium | reverse complement strand
GGCCGCGCCAACGAGCCTCTCGTCGGCCGCGGTCTGGCGTGGCCGGCGTCGCCTCATGGCGTCCGGGGGCCGGCTGGGCATCCGGTTCCTGGGGCACTCGACCGTGCTCGTGGAGCTCGACGGCCTGCGGCTGCTGACCGACCCGGTCCTGCGCTCCCGCCTGGGGCCGCTGCGCCGCCAGCATCCCGTGCCCGACCTGGGCCGCGTGCCGATCGACGTGGTGCTGATCTCACACCTGCACCACGACCACCTCGACTTCCCGTCCCTGCGTTCCCTTCTCGGCCGACCGCTGCTCGTCGTGCCCGCTGGAGCCGCGCGCCAACTGCGCCGTCGCGGCTTTGAGACCGTCCACGAGATGCGTGCGGGCGAGACGATCGCGGTGGCCGGCGTCACGCTCTCGGCGACCGTGGCCGTCCACAGCGGGACGCGCCTGCCCTTCGGCCCCTTCGCCGTCGCGCTCGGATACGTGATCTCGGGTCCCGCGGGACGCATCTACTTCGCCGGCGACACGGACCTGTTCCCCGGGATGGCCGATCTCGGCCCGGTCGACGTCGCGCTGGTCCCGGTCTGGGGCTGGGGTCCCCGGCTGGGGCGCGGCCATCTCGACCCGGAGCGGGCCGCCCGAGCCGTGGCGCTCGTCCGTGCGCGATACGCAGTGCCTGTCCACTGGGGCACACTGTGGCCGATGGGCATGGCGCGGGTCCGCGGGCATCGGCGCCGGGAACCGCCGGTCGAGTTCGCGGCCGCCGTGCGTCGGTTGGCCCCAGGGGTGACGGTCCTGCTCACTGCCCCCGGGGAGGCCGTGGCGCTGCCCGAGGCACGATCGTGAAGCCCCGCCGCCTCGCGGGCCGCACCTCGGCGTCAGCCGTCCCGGGCGAGCCGGTCGTCAACCCGCACCGCCCGGTCGACGCGACGGTCAGGAAGCTGCGAGGCGAACACAACCCGCTCGTGCGCGCGCTGGCGGTGCTCGGCCCCGGGCTCGTCACCGGGGCGTCCGACGACGACCCGTCCGGTATCGGGACGTACGCCCAGGCGGGTGCCCAGTTCGGCTACGCGACCCTCTGGGCAACCATCGTGATGCTGCCGATGATGATCTCGATCCAGTACATCTCGGCCCGGATCGGACTCGTCACCGGACGCGGCCTGGGCGGCGTGCTGCGCAGGAAGTACCCGCGCATCGTGGTCTACCCGGCCGTAGCCGGGCTGGTGATCGCGAACACGCTCAACGCCGGCGCCGACATCGGCGCCATCGCCGCGGCGATCAACCTGCTGGTTCCGGTGCCGGCGATCGTGTTCATCGTGCCCGTGAGCGTGGGGATCCTCGCGCTCCAGGCCTTCGGGTCCTACGAGCTGATCGCGAAGGTCTTCAAGTGGCTCGCCCTGGCCCTGCTCGCCTACATCGGCGCGGCCCTGTTCGCGCATCCCCGCGTGCTCGATGTCCTGCGTGGCACGCTCATCCCGACCATCCGCCCGGACCCCCAGTACATCGGCATCCTCGTCGCCCTGCTCGGCACGACGATCTCGCCCTACCTCTTCTTCTGGCAGGCGAGCCAGGAGGTCGACGAGCAGATCGTCATGGGCCGGCGCCGCCTGTGGCAGCGCCAGGGGGCGTCGAAGCGAGAGCTGGGTTTCGCGCTCTGGGACACGGTGGCCGGGATGGTGTTCTCGGAGATCGTTGCCTACTTCATCATCCTCGCGGCCGGTGCCACCCTCTTCGTGCATGGCGAGACCCACATCATCTCCGCGACCGAGGCCGCCCAGGCGCTGCGCCCCATCGCCGGCGATGCGTCCGCCGTGCTGCTGGCGGTCGGGCTCATCGGGGCCGGCGTCCTCGCGGTGCCCGTGCTGACGGCATCCGCGGCGTACGGCGTGGCCGGGGCGCTGGACTGGAAGCAGGGCCTGACCCGGAGCGTCGGACGCGCGCCGCTGTTCTACCTGGTGATCAGCGCGGCGACGCTGGTCGGCATGGGCATCAACTTCCTCGGCATCAACCCGATCACGGCCCTTGTCCTGAGCGCCGTCCTGAACGGGCTCCTCGCGCCGCCACTCCTCGTCCTGGTGATGCTCGTCTCGAACGACCGAGAGGTCATGGGTGAGCGAACCAATGGACGCCTCCTGAACGTGG
>DAIDTV010000350.1 GCA_027457005.1 Chloroflexota bacterium | reverse complement strand
TGCACGGAGCAGCCGGTCGTAGATGTCGGCGTGCGGCTCGTACTCGAACGGCCCCAGGTGCGCCTGCGTGTACCGCTTGACGAAGTCGAGGTGTCCGATGGTGTCGAAGAGGCCGCTGCGGATGGCCCCCTCGACGTCGTCCCAGTAGAAGGCAGTCGCCTCGCGATGGCTCTTGCCGGCGCACCAGGCCGCGGCGGTCCGCGGGTCCCGGAAGGGGGTGCGCCGCGACATGTGCACCGAGCCGATCACGTAGTCGTACGCATGCGCGGCGAGGTAGCGGCGAATCTCGTCCTCGACGCCGCGTTCGTAAGTGACCTCCAGCCCGAGCCGGATCACCGGCTCGCCGGCCCAGCGCTCGGCCGCCTCGCGGACCACGCGGACGCGTCGGTCGTATTCGGCGAAGCGATAGGCGGGGGAACCGGCGACGAAGTCGATGTGGTCGGTGATGGCAAGCTCGGCCACGCCCTGCTCGCGCGCAAGGGCGGCGTACGCGTCGAGGGGCACGTCGGCGTCGGGCGAGAGGTCCGTGTGGAGGTGGGCGTCGAGCGGCAGCGGGACGGGCATCGCGCGCAGGGTACAGGTTCATGGGAAGGTGTGCGTGCCGCGCCTCCGGTCTGCGGGCCCGGACGGTCTGCGGGGTCGGACGGTCTGCGGGCCCGGACGGCGCCGGGCAAGCCGACCCGTAGAATGGCGCGCCATGACGACCCCGGAACCGACCACAGTGCCCGCGCCGCCCACGCCAGCCGCGCCGGACGTGCCAGGCCCGTCGGACACGTCGTCGGCCGCCCCCGACCACGAGATCCCGCGCTACGACGACATGCGCTACCGGGACGTCTTCTGGGCCGCGCGCGACTACGAGGACCGCTGCGACCGGATGGCGATCCGCGCGCTGCTGCCCCCGACCGGTGAGCGGCTCGTGGAAGTGGGGGCGGGGTACGGGCGCCTGGCCGACGAGTACCGGGGCTACCGCGAGGTTGTGCTGCTCGACGCGTCGGAGGCGCACGTGGCGGCGGCGCGCGAGCAGTTCCGCGACGATCCGCGGATCCGGGTCGAGCAGGGCGACGCGTATGCGCTGCCGTTCGAGGACGGGTCGTTCGACGCGGTGGTGTGCGTGCGGGTGGTCCACCACCTGGAGCACCCGGGCGCCGTGTTCGCCGAGTTCGCGCGCGTCCTGCGCCCGGGCGGCGTGCTGGTGCTGGAGTTCGCCAACAAGCGCAACCTCAAGGCGATCCTGAAGCACGCGCTGGGCCGCCAGGACTGGTCGCCGTTCACGACCGAGCCGCACGAGTACCTGCCGCTCCACTTCGACCGGCATCCGCTGGAGGTGCGCCGGCTGCTGCATCGGGCGGGGTTGCGGGTGGAGGCTGTGCGCGCGGTGTCGCTCTTCCGGCTGCCGATGCTGCGCGACCGGGTGCCGGCGGGCTGGCTGGCGGCGCTGGAGGGGCCGCTGCAGGCGCCGCTGGGCTCCGTGACGCCGGGCCCGAGCGTGTACGTCCGGGCGCGAAAGGCGGGGTAGGCCTCATTCGGGGGGTGGCACGCCCACCCGCGAGCACGCACGACCCATCGGCAGCCGCAGCGGCGAGCAGGCGCGCCCGGCGCGGGCGGTCGGCGCGGACGGCCGGATCGGGCGGCCGGCGCGGTCGAACCGAGGCAATCGAGTCGACGCGCGTAACCCGCGGTTGATCCGCGGTTGAGTCGGCAGGCAGCTGCCGGCAAGCCACGGGCGCAACCATCTGCTGGTGGACGATCAGCAGTTCGGGGCCGCGATCCGGGCGCTCCGTCTGAGGCGCCGCTGGAGGCAGGAGGACCTCGCGAGGGAGGCCCGCTGCTCACGCGGGGCCGTGTCGCGGATCGAGCGGGGCCACCTCGGCGAGGTGACCCTGGACAGGATTCGGCGCATCGCGGGAGTCCTGGAGTCACGGGCCCAGCTGGATCTTCGCTGGCGCGGCGGCGAGCTTGCGCGACTGCTCGACCAGCGTCACGCCGCGATGCAGGACCGGGTCGCGGCACGACTGACCCGGCTCGCCGGCTGGCAGTTCGGCGCCGAGGCGTCGTTCTCCGTGTACGGTGAGCGCGGATCGATCGACCTTCTCGCATGGCACGCCGACCAGCAAACGCTGCTGATC
>DAIDTV010000349.1 GCA_027457005.1 Chloroflexota bacterium | reverse complement strand
GTCCCAGTACCTGCTCCCACTTATCGCCGAAAAAAAAGCCCACGGATATGAATGTTGCCGACCAGAGCAGCGCGCCCGAATAGGCGAATATGGCGAATAACAGAGGCCTCAGCTTCGACGTGCCCGCCACCACCGCGAACCTCGGCGCGGGTTACGACGTCCTCGCCATGGCCCTCGACCTGGTGAACCGCGTGACGGTCGAGGTGCTGACGGAGCCGTCCGTGGAGCTGACCGTCGAGGGAGAAGGGCGGGGGCGGCTCACCGGCGACCGCCATAACCGGTTCGTGCTCGCGCTGGAGCTGGGCCTCCGGTGGGCACTGGGGGAGGTCCCGCCGGGAATCGGCTGGCGGATCACGATGCGCAACGAGATCCCGCTGGCGCGCGGACTCGGTTCCTCGGCGGCCGCGACCGTGGCCGGGCTGGTTGCCGCCGACGCGCTCGCAGGCGGACTGCTCGGCGAGCGGCGTCAGCTCGAGCTGGCATGCGAGATCGAGGGGCATCCCGACAACGCCTCCGCCGCGTTGCTCGGCGGGTTCGTGGTGGTGGCCATGGTCGGCGGCCGGCCCGAGGCGGTCCGCTTCGACGTGCCGGGGCGCCTTCGCGCGGTCCTGTTCGTGCCGGACCGTACCCTCGCGACGACCGCGATGCGGGCCGCGCTCCCGCACGACGTGCCGCACCGCGATGCGGTGTTCAACGTCGGGCGCGCCGCATTGGCCGTCGCCGCGATCACGAGCGGGCGATACGCGCTGCTGCGGGACGCGACCGAGGATCGGCTGCACGAGCCATACCGCGCAGCCGTCTATCCGGAGCTGCCGTTGCTGGTCTCGGCCGCACGCGAGGCGGGAGCGCTCGGGGCGTGCCTGTCGGGCGCCGGATCGAGCGTGATCGCGTTCGCCGACGACGAGCGCACGCTGGAGGCGGTGGGCGAGGCGATGGCGCGCGTCGCGTCGGAGCAGGGCCTGGCGGGTCGCGTCCGGCCGGTCGCGCTGCGCAACGCCGGCCCGATCGTGGTGGAGGCCGAGTAGGACCGGGTCCCACGAGCGAGCCCCGGCCGTGATCGCGCCGGCCGTGCTCGCACCGCCCCCGGCGCGACGACCGGTGCAGCCGCCGACAATCGCCTGGGGATCCGCGGTGAAGGTCGGCCGGGCATCCTGTGTAGGTGGACGAGCAGCGACTCGGCGCGGGACTCCGGGCGCTGCGCGTGCACGCGCGCCGCACCCAGCTGGAGGTGGCCGCCGCCGCGAACATATCCAGGGGGACCGTGTCGCGCATCGAACGCGGGCACCTGCGGGAGGTGTCCGTCTCGGCGGTCGTGGCGGTCGCGGCCGCGCTGGACGCGCAGGTCGATCTCGGCCTGCGGTGGCACGGGGGTCAGCTGGACCGGCTGCTCGACGCGCGGCACGCAGCGCTTCAGCGGGAGGTCATGCGACGGCTGTCGCGTGCCCCGGGGTGGATGGCGTCCCCGGAGGTCTCGTTCTCCGTGTACGGGGAACGCGGCTCGGTCGACGTGCTCGCGTGGCATGCGAGCCGCGGCGCCGTGCTCGTGATCGAGATCAAGAGCCGGATCGTCGACCTCCAGGACCTGCTGCGAACCATGGATCAGCGGCGTCGGCTGGCTCCGGCCATCGCCCGGGGCCGCGGATGGCCGGCCCGTGCCGTGTCGACCTGGGTCGTCATCGAGGACACCGACGCGAACCGCCGGCGTGCGCGGAGCCATGCGGAGTTGCTTGCCGGCTCGTTCCCTGCGACGGGCAGGATGATCCGCACGTGGCTCCCCGACCCGGTCCAGCCGATCCATGCCCTCTCGTTTGTCTCTATCGAACGCTTTGGGAGCCGTACGCGGCCACTTGGGACGCCGGAGCGGGTGCGCAGGCCCCGCAAGGCCGCGGTTCGTGCGGCGGACACGTTGCCTGGCGGGTCGAACCGGGTCTGACGGATGTGCCGAGCCCGCGTAAGGCTTGCTCCGTGTTCATCAGCGGAAACCCGGACCGCTGAACCCGATATCGCGCGTGGGGCGTGCGCAGGAGGATGACCGGACAGCTGATCCCGGTATCGCACGTGGGGTGTGCCGCAATCGGTCAACCCCGCCGCGGATGGCCGGGTCCCGGTCGCGGGCTGCGCTGCCGCCC
>DAIDTV010000348.1:359-2137 GCA_027457005.1 Chloroflexota bacterium | reverse complement strand
GATGTGCACCGTCCTGCCGGGCCGCGGCAGGAGCGCCCCCACCGGCCACAGGTCCTCCGTGCCCCATACCGCGACCGGCACGATCTCCGCGCCGCTCCGGACCGCGAGCAGGGCGACCCCCGGCTTCGGTTCCCCGAGCGTCCCGGTTCGGCTGCGCGTTCCCTCGGGAGCCAGCCCGAGCCAGTCCCCCCCGGCCAGCACATCGCGTGCCATCCGGAAGGCCTCCCGGTCGGGTCGGCCTCGCCGGACGGCAAAGCCCCCGTAGTCGCGGAGGAGCACCCCGAACACCGGCACCGCTACGGCCTCCGCCTTGGCCATGTGCCGTACGCGCCGGCCGATCGCGCGATGGACGACCATCGCGAGCAGCACGGGATCGGCGAACGACAGGTGGTTGCTGGCCAGGATGATGCCCGGCCGATCCGGGAGCAGGTCGAGCCCCTCGATTTCCAGCCGGATGCGCCCGACCGTCATGAGGACCCGCACACCCGCGTTGACAACGCGGAACGTGAGGGTGGCGGGCGGTGGCGGGGCATGTTCCGGCGCCGGTTCGCCCGCCGCAGGCTCCGCGGCGATGCCGGGGTCGTCGGCCGTCCCGGACCCCTCGCGCGCGGGCGCCCCACCGAGTTCGGGATCGCCGGGCTTGGTCAAACGTCCACCTGCTTGGTGCCCATCGACTCGCCCCCGTCCACCCCGATCGTGTTGCCGGTCATCCAGTGCAGGCGCGGCGATGCGAGCGCCACGATGGCCTCCGCCACGTCCTCGGGCGTGGTCAGTCGGCCCGCAGGGTTTCGCTCCTGTGCATACCGGAACAGCTCCTCGTGGCCCGGGATGACGCGCGACGCGCGCGTGTCGGCGACGCCGGCACGGATCGCGTTGACCGTGATGCCGTGTGGGATCAGCTCCAGCGCCAGCTGCCGGCAGTGCGACTCGAGCGCCGCCTTCGCCGAGCTGACCGGGCCGTACGTCGGCACGACCTTGACCGCGCCCTCGCTGGTCATGGCGAACAGCCGGCTCCCTCGCGAGAACAGCCCCGCGTGGAAGAGGTCCCGTACCCAGTAGACCATCGAGTGCGCCATGACGTCGACGGTCATTTCCAGCTGCCGCTGGGTGACCTCCTTGCGCGCGGGGTCCGTGGTGATGTACGAGAGGGTCACGCCGAACGCGAGGGAGTGCAGGAACACGGCGATGTAGGGCTCGACACCGGCCTCGCGCCGCTCCGCGAACCGGCGCGCGATGTCCTCGATCACCGCGTGGCGCTTCGCCTCATCCGCCGCGTTGACGTTGTGGAACACGGCGGGCACGCCGGCCGCCTCGATCGTGCGGCGGACATCGTCCACGGCGGCCATGCTGCTCCGCATGTCCAGGTGGACGCCGATGATGCCGTAGCCGTCCCGCGCGAGGGCCATCGCCGTCGCCGCGCCGAACCCGCTGCTCGCCCCGAGCACCAGTGCCCACCTCTCGCGTCTGTCCTGCTCGGCCATCCGTCCCTCCGCGTGACGTCCCATCGGGCGAGAGTGTACCGGCGCGTCCCGCACTTCATGCAGATCGCCACCGGGGGCGCTGCGGGCGGGGAGAAATCGCCGGGAAGTGCATGTCCATTGGTGGACGCGATCCGCCGGCACTACGCGACCGACCCCGCGGGCACCTTCGATGCCCGGATGATGGGCGAGGAGGTGTACGGGCGACGGTTCGAGGTTCGCCAGGCCGGTCGGGCAGACTTTCCGGTCTCTCGGGAGTCCGCCGTCCCGGTCGGCCGTCATCTCGACGGGTGCCGCATC
>DAIDTV010000348.1:0-349 GCA_027457005.1 Chloroflexota bacterium | reverse complement strand
ACGGCCGGGTCGTGTTCAGCGAGGAGGTTCGCTGGGACCCGGCCGCGCACGCCGATCCGCAGTGGCACGTGGACGAGATCATGGCCGCGTTGCGGAGCGCGGCGGCACACCTGCCCAGGGTGGGCGCCATCGGCGGGAGCGCGGCGGGCGTCTACGTCGATGGCGAGGTCCGCGTCGCGTCGCTGTTCCGCGGCGTGCCGTTCGTGGTGGCGAACGACGGAGAGGTGACCGCGCTCGCCAGGGCGATACTGTCGGGCGTGGGAGGACTCCTCGGCGTCGCCATGGGATCGAGCGAGGCGGCGGGCTATGTCACGCCCGCGGGCAGGCTCACGTCCTGGCTGGACGAGCT
>DAIDTV010000347.1 GCA_027457005.1 Chloroflexota bacterium | reverse complement strand
ACGGCGATCAGCAGGGCCGCCGCGCCCATGCCGGCTCCCGCCAGCGGGGGCGCCACGTACCAGGCACGCGTACGCGGCCGCGTGCGTCCGAGCGCCAGCACGGTGACCGCCACGGTGGCCAGCGCGATCGCGGCGAGGATCTGCGGAGGTACGTCCGGTGCCGGCGAATCGAACGGCCCGCCTCCGCCGCTCGCGGCACCCGGCGCCAGCGCGGTCAGCGGCACCGGCGCGGCCACCTCGGTCTCCCGGCCACCCTCCCGGACGACGAGCCGGGCGATCCACGGGCCCGGCAGCGGCCCGAGCTCGACGAACCCGTCGTATGGCTGCGAGCGCGTGGCGCCCGCCTGCTCCACGGCGCCCGGCGTGAGCGCGATCCGCGGACCCGCGGCACCGGATGGATCGATCAGCTGGACGCTCACCGGCACCGGGGCTCCGGCGACCAGCGGCACGTCGACGTCGACCTGGTTCGGTCCAACGGCGCCGGGGATGACGTTGACGACCAGGGTGGTGCCACCAGCCGCGACGGTCGAGGAGACGAGGTTGGCGGGATTGGCGTTGGTCGCGATCTGCTGTTCCAGCGCCCGGGTCGCGAGTTCGGCCCTCGCCGGCGTGCCCTGGCCGAGCACGGAAGCCACGCCGACGACCGCTGCCGCCAGGACCAGCTCGGCCACGATCGCCCGCCGGAGCCCCCTGCGCCGCCGGTCGACGCCTGAATCGGGGGCGCTGCCGTCTCGCTCGGCGGCGGGCCGGTACCGGAACGCGTTCAGGGCGGCCGGGACCAGGAGGAGCGCGACCAGGCCCGCCTTCAGCACCAGCGCGCGCCCGTACCCCGTCGACACGAGCGCCCCCAGGTCCGGGATCTGCACCAGCGCCGCCAGCAGGCCGCTCCCCAGGACGAGCGCCACGGACGGTGCGGCGAGACGCGAGAACCGCGACAGGAGGGTGCCGAGGGGAAGGTCGCCCGCGCGCCGGCCCAGCCACGTTCGGGCGAGGTGGAACAGCGTGCCGGGCCACAGCAGCGCCGCCCCAAGGTGGACCGTCAGCAGCAGGGTCCCCCACGCGGGGCCCGGTCCGGAGGCGAGATGACTCGTGCCGGCGAGCGCGACCACCGCGACCGCTCCGGCCACCCAGCCCGCGATGGCGCGCAGCCCGGCGGGGTGCCGCACGGCCGCGGTGAGGAGCAGGACCGCGGCGGCCGACACGATCGCGGTCTGGCCGGCGAGTGTCCCGGTGGCGACCGACGGGACCGCCCCGAGGCCACTTGATCCGGCTGCCTCCGACACGATGCCCTCGGCGAGCGCCAGCAGGGCGGTCACCGCCGCGGCCAGGGTTCCGGCCCGGCCGGGCACGGCGCGCTCCCGCGCCACCAGGCCGCGGGTCAGCGCCGAGAAGGCGAGCGCACCGACGAGGTAGGCGAGCGCCAGGAGCAGCGCCCAGCGGGCCGCGGCGTCCAGCCAGCCGGGGAGCGGCGTGGCCACGGAGCGCACCTGGACCGGCGCCGCGGGTGGCAGCCGGCCGGCCGAGTCGAGCACCCCGAACGAGAACGCGCCGGATCGGGTGTGCCCGTCGATCAGCGAGAGGGTGTGCCACTCCACGGTGTAGCGCCCCGGCGGCAGGACGGGGAGCGTGGCCGCCATGCCGCGCGGGTCGCCCTGTGGAAACGAGACCGTGACCGCCACGGCGCCGTCCGGGCCGGCGACCGTGAGCCCGCTGAACGGCGGGTTGAGCGGCTCGGTGAACTCCAGCCGCACGATGCGCGGGGGCACGGACAGGCTGGCCCCCGGCTCCGGAACCGACGAAGCGAGCAGCGCGTGGCCGAGAACGGGGGATGGGACCAGCAGTCCCACCGCGAGCAGCCCGGCGGCCAGGAGCCCAGGCAGCATCCGCCGCGCCGGTCCTGCGCCCCGGACGTGCGCGCGGCCCGGGAGCGGCACCCGCACGAGCCTCAGGAGCTCGGCACCGGGATGCGCTGGCCCAGCAGGTGCCCCAGGTCGTCGAGCGCCTGCGGCACGGTCCACGCGGCCTGCGGGTCGTGCAGGTTCTGGAGACCCTGCTGGTCGAGCAGGGACGTCAGGGTCGAGTTCAGCTTGCCGCCCACATCGGGCGTCCCCACCACGGCAATCCGCTCGTGCCCGGAC
>DAIDTV010000346.1:1759-2160 GCA_027457005.1 Chloroflexota bacterium | reverse complement strand
GTGCTCCGCGTGGTGACGCGCGTCGGCACCCGGCTGGAGGAGCAGTCCTTCGACCCGTGCACGTTCGTGCCGCTGCTGGGGCGCTACGGATTCCCTGCGTAGAGCGCGGTGCGTTATCCTCCGCCGACATGACGCACGTGTTCATCGCGCCCCACCCCGACGACGTCGCGCTCTCCTGCGGTGGCCTGGTGGCCGGCCTGCGCGAGCTCGGGCAGAACGTGACGATCATCACCGTCTTCTCGGGCGGCCCCGACGGCGCGCACGGATCCGGCCCCGCCGAGGGCTTCGGCACCGCCAAGGGCTCCGGCCCGGGCACCGCCCAATCTCCCCTCACCGAGTACCAGCGCACCGCGCTCGGCTTCGGCAGCAAGGCGATGTTCCCGGATACCGTGGCCTTCCGC
>DAIDTV010000346.1:0-1749 GCA_027457005.1 Chloroflexota bacterium | reverse complement strand
GGCCGACCTGCCCGTCCCGGTGGCTCCCTCGGGCGCCCCCGGCTGGGCCGCCGACCCGGGGCGGCTCGCGGTCACCCAGGAGCTCGCGAACCTGCAGGCCCGCCAGTTCTGGCAGCGTGCCGCGTGGACCCGCAGCGCCAACGTCACCGCCGCCGAGACTCCCGCGCGTCCGGTGGCCGACTCCGTCGCCGGCCAGGGCTCGCTCGAGGCGCTCGACCTCTCGGCGGCCGGGATCGCGCAGATCCGCCGCGTCGAGGACGAGCGCTACGCCTACATGGCGGAGTGCTCGGTGGTCTGGCTGGACCTGCCCGACGCCGTGTATCGCGGCTACGAAGGGGACGCCGAGCTGCTCGGCCCGCTGCGCGACGACGACCCGGCACCCCACGAGATCCTGCGCCGAGAGATCCTCCGCCTCGAGCCGCAGATGGTCTACGCGCCCCTCGGAGTGGGCAACCACGTCGACCACCAGCTGGTGCGCGAGGTCGGGGTCGCCCTGCTGGAGCTGGGCCGGCGCTGGGTGATGCCGGGCCCGGAATACGCCGAGATCGTGACCTACTACGAGGACTTCCCCTACGCCTGGTGGAACGACTTCCACGCGCCGGCCGACCTCGCAGAGGGTGGCCTCGCGCTCCCGCCCGGGGTGGCCCTCGAGGCCCGCTACACCGACATCAGCGAGCAGCTCGACCGCAAGGCGGCCGGGATCGCGCTCTACGAGAGCCAGCTGCCCCGCCTGTTCGAGAGCGAGCAGGGCATGCTCGACGCGCTCGCCGGGTACCACGCCCGACTCGCGACGGAGGGCGGCATCCGCGGGTTCGCCGAGCGCTACTGGGCCACGACCGGCCTGTAGGGGCTGGCAGCGCCCAGGGCCCGGGGGCAGGCGACCGGCCCGGGACGGCGCACGGACGTCGGGCATGTGCGGGTTCCGGTGGCGGTCCTGGCGCCCGTTGCGCCGCCCCCGACGACGACCACCCACGGGCCATCGCCGCCCTCCGGGCCTTTCGGCGCACGCACCCAATCGAGGGGATCTCGCTGCGCGAGCTGGTCGGCGAGGGCCGGGCATGACGGTCGAGATGCAGGGCACCCTCAGGGTCGCGGTTCCACCTCGTCGAGACCGTCGGCGCGCGGGGCGGCGGGCTCCGCGACCAGCAGCCCCAAGAGGGCACGCTCCTCCTGCTCCAGGTGCGAGCCCAGGACGGCATGGAGCGCATAGAGCTGCGCGCGCAGCTCGCTGACCGCCCGCTGGTGGGGCTCGGTCCGGCCGAGATCGACGGCCCGGAGCCCGTCCAGCAGCCGGCGGATCTGGTCGTGCTGCAGGCGCAGCAGCTGCGTCGCCCAGGGCGTGGCCGCGAGGTGGTCGGTCTCCGGGTAGCAGACCTGCTCCTCCCACGCCATGTGGGCGCGCAGCGTGGTGTCCACGTCGTCGAGCAGGGCGCGCACCATCCCGGCGAGCTCGGGCGCGCCGAGCGTGCCCGCCACCTCGGCGGTGGACTCGAGGCGGGCGAGGATGCGCTCCAGGATGCGGTGCGCACGGTCGAGGATGTGCCGTTCGACCATCGCGACCGGATGCTGCGCCATCGACCCGGGACCTCTCCTCGCTCGGACGCCTTGCGCGGGTCACCCTAGCAACGGCCACCCAGGGCCGAGAGAGGCGTTCGGCCCCCGGTGTGCGGGCCACCCTCGAGCAGAGCACGGCGCGCACCGGGTCTCCGGGGACGCTCCGCGAGATCGAAGCGCCCCCGCCCCCGCACC
>DAIDTV010000345.1:426-2167 GCA_027457005.1 Chloroflexota bacterium | reverse complement strand
GATCGTCGCCGCGGGACCGGCGCCGCGGCCGGCGACGACGGGAGAGCGGTGCTGGCGGGCGCCATCCCGCTCCCGCCGCACGCCCAGGGGAAGAAGAGCAGCAGCAGCAGCGCGATGGGGCCGACCCACCCGAGCGCCCGCCACAGACGCGCCCGGCGCTGGTTCATGGCCGCCTTCTCCGTGCCCGCCATCCTCGACGGCGCTTCCCCACCGGAGCGAAGCTCGAGGTGGCGCCGGGGTAGCTGGCAGCCGTGCCGTCAGGGGCCGCGGCCCGCGCTGTAGGCCAGCGCCAGACGAGCGCCCAGAGGATGGCCGCTGCGATCGCGGTGGTGATCGGCGCGTCGACCAACCCCAGGAACAAGCCGCTCATGCCCATGTGGCCACGCGCCATCCCGTACGCGATCAGGAACACGGGGTAGGCCACGGTGAGCGCCTGGAGCGCGACGCCCAGCCAGCGCGCCCACTCCCGCAGCCGCCAGATCCCCACGGCGGCGACGAGCGTGAGCCCGCCGACGAGTTCCCAGAGCACCGGGACGGGCCGGCTCGTGAACGGCGGGAACGGCGTCAGGCCGGCGTACCAGGCATCGAGGAACCCGCTGCCGGCGAGGACCGCCGCCGCCACGGTGACGACGACGGGGCGACGGGATGCCGGGGCGGACAGTGGGCGACGACCGACGAGGTACGCGACGAGGACGATGAACCCAAGTACGAGGAGGGGCTCGATGCCCGCCTCCAACCACCGCGGCCAGGTCAGCACCAGCCAGATCGGGACCGCGGCGAGCAGCAGGAGCGCGGCTACGGCCTCCTGGAGCGCGAGGACCGGATCGCTCCAGAACGGCGGAAACGACCTGAGGGGCCCGAACCAAGCGTAGAGGAAGCCGCCGATGCCCTCGAGCAGCGCGACGATCGCCGGCCGCGGGCGGTGAGACTCGTTCATCCCGCTGCCTGCCACGCGAACCGCTCCGGCGCTGCCAGGCGATGCCGCTCGCGCTCGAGCCCGGTTCCTGTGTGCATGTCACGCCATCACGCGAGCGCCGGATGGCGTCGCCCTGGGTCTCGCGACGCCCCGCGGGCAGCAAGCGTCCGTCCTCGATCGAGCGACTGCCAGGCTTCTCGGCCAGCCGGAGAGTGCTGCGGAGAGGTCAGGACGCAGCAGATGGCCGGTGCCGCCTCGGTCGCAGGCGACCTGCCCAGCGATCCGGTCTCCGTTCGCCCGCGGGGAGCGCCTCTCCGAGGTTTCGCAGTCGGGGCATGCGCGGCACGCCGGCGACCCAGAGGATGACGATCGCTGCCAGCACGGCGAACACTCGTCGCATGGTCCACCTCGCTCCGGGACGCCAAGAGGAACTCCCCGGCAGCCCGACCACGCCGTGCCGCAGGTTCCAGGAAGATTCTCCCATTGGCGTGCAGGCGCTGCCGCGCCGCGTCGCGGCCGGTATCGGGCCGTCGGTCGTCGTTGCTCAGATCGGCTTCCCGGGAGCGCTGGTTTGCAGCGCGAGCGGACCGAGCACGAGGACGACGATCAGCGTGGCCAGGATGCCCCGCACGACCGCCTGGGCCACGAACCCAACGACCATCGCTCGCGGGGCGAGCGACCCGCGTAAGTAGCGCCCGCGCCTCGATCGAGTCGCGTCTGGGTGGTCGGGCCCTCGCAGTCACCAGCAGGCGCCGGCGCGATGCCCCGGCGCGACGCAGGATCCGCTTCAGGCGCATGGGTCGACCTCAGTGGACGGCCAGGCCG
>DAIDTV010000345.1:0-416 GCA_027457005.1 Chloroflexota bacterium | reverse complement strand
GGTCGGCGGGCGCGTCCGGTTCCGGCCGGCCGGCCCTGTCCCAAGTCCAACGCCTTCTTGGCGCCGCCCGGCGCCGGCGCGGGCCGCGACGAGGGGTGCTCAGACCGGCTGTGCGACCTTGACCTCGATGGCGGCGGGCTCGAGCTGCGCCGTGGCGGGGTCGAACCGGCGCACCTCGTGGATGGCCGTGTACGGGACCTCGTACTGCTTGAAGACCTCGGCGAGGGCCTCCATGGTGGGGGCGACCCAGTGGCAGAAGGTCGTGTTGTCCGCGAAGCCGCAATATGTGCTGATCCAGAAGACGCCCTGCGGCACGGGCGCCCTCGCCAACGGCTGCAGCTGTTCCTCGGTGAACGCCGCCGGGTGCACGGCAATGTAGCGCGGCATGACAAGCTCCCTGGGCCCTGCGGGCCACG
>DAIDTV010000344.1 GCA_027457005.1 Chloroflexota bacterium | reverse complement strand
GGACCTGCCGCAGCCGGGCGAGGCGCAGTCGGGGGATCCCCCGGCGGCGCTCCCGTGGCCGGGCCGGACGGATCGGCGCGCGGGCCGGACGGATCGGCCGGCAGGCCGGTCGGTGGCCTGGCCGACGACCGGCGGCTCGGCTTCGGCCCCTGGCTCTGGCGTCGCCTGGGTGCGACCTGGGAGATCCTGCGACCGTTCGCCTACACGGCGTCGGCGATCCCGGTGGCGGCCGGCGGGGCCCTGGCCTTTGTCGACGGGCGATTCGACCCGCTGCTGTTCCTGCTGGCGCTGGCGGGCGGCATGCTGCTGCACTCCGGCACGAACATCGTCAACGAGATCTACGACGTCCGCCAGGGCATCGACACGATCACCTCGCCGCGTGCCAGCCACGCCATCGTGAAGGGCCGGGTCACCGAGCGCGGCGCGTACGCGCTCGCGATGGTGGCCTTTGCGCTTGCCACGCTGCTCGGCATCGGGCTGATCGCGGCGCGGGGGCTCCCGATCGCGGTGCTCGGCGTGCTGGGCCTGGCAGCGGGGTACTTCTACACGGCCCCGCCGTTCCAGTACAAGTACCGGGCGCTCGGCGTGCCGCTCGTGTTCGTGCTGATGGGCCCGATCATGACGGTGGGCGGGTACTTCGCCGCATCCGGGAGCTGGTCGGTGAACGCGCTGGTGCTGTCGATCCCGGTGGGGTGCCTGGTCGCCGCGATCCTGCACGGCAACGAGTGGCGCGACATCAGCGAGGACACCCGCGCGGGGATCGTCACGCTGTCGTCCCGGATCGGGAAGGAGTTCGCGCACTACGCGTACCTGGGGCTGATCCTCGGCGCCTACATGACGCTCTCGATGGCCGTCGCACTGCACCTGATCCCCGTCGGTGCCCTGCTCGCGATCCTGTCGCTGCCGTTCCTGGCGCAGGTGCTCCGCTCGGCCGAGCTCGGCGCCACCGGCCAGGCGCGGGCGATCGCGATGATCGATCTGCAGACCGCCCGGCTGCACCTGGCGTTCGGTGCCCTGCTGGTGATCGGGGTCGTGATCAGCGTCTACCTGCGCTGACCCCGCGGCGGCCGGCGTCGACACGACGATAATCATCCGGTCGCACGGAGGTGGTGGTCATGGGTCGGACGGTCGGTCAGGGCTCCCGGCTGTTTCGCGACATGACACGCCGGCGCAGGGCGCGGAAGCTCGCGCGCACGTCCGCGTCCGCCGCCGCGGCCCTGATCGACGAGACGCTCCGGCTTCGCGCGGAGGTCGAGGCGCTGGCGGCGAGGCTCGGGCCGGCCCTGGAGGATGCCCGGAACGCGGTCTCGGATGCGGAGGGATGGCTGCGGCCCGTGGTGGGCGACGCACGCCAGGCGTCGAGCGAGGTGCGCCAGGCGGTGGGTGACGCGCGCCAGGCGGTGGGCGACGCGCGCCAGGCGGTGGGCGAGGTTCGCCGGGCGGCGATGGCCCGCGCGGGTGCGGCCGGCGAACGGCTCGGTCCGGCGATCCAGGAGGCGCGCGAGGAGGCGTCCCGCCGGGCGGGCGCGGCGGCTGAGCGGCTCGCTCCGGCGCTCCACGGCGCCCGGGACGAGACCCGGCGGCGGGTCATCGAGGCAGGCGGCAGGCTCGACCCGCTCCTGGCGGACGCCTCGCACCTTGCAGAGCGCGCGACCCGGCTCGCGGACCGGGCCGGGCGCGGCAGAGGCGCGGCCGGCGGCGTCGACGAAGATGCCCCGGCGCCGGCTGTTCCGCGGGCGAGATTCCGGCGGCTGGGCTCCCCGCCGGCATCGTCCCGCGTCCCGGCGGCGGCCACGGCGGTGTCCGACGCGGCAGCCGTCCTGAACGAGACCCCCGGGCTCGCGCCGGTGGCCGTCGGGCTCGCCGCCGCCCAGGCGTGCTTCGCCGCGACCTTCCGCGGGCCGCGCGATCGCTTCTGGGACAGCATGACCCTCACCGGGCTGGCCCTCGGCGGGTACGCGCTGCTCGCACGCCCCGCGCTGCGCTCGACCAGGATCCGCCCGGCCCACGTCGCGCTCGGGGCCGCGTCGGCCGCGGTGCTCTACGGGACCTTCGCAGTCGGGGATCGCGTCGCGCGCCGCATCGTCCCGTCCGGCTCGCAGGACATCGCGGAGATCTACGCCCTGCGCGACCTTCGGCCGCGGGGCGAGATCGCGCTCCGCCTGGTCA
>DAIDTV010000343.1 GCA_027457005.1 Chloroflexota bacterium | reverse complement strand
CTGCCGGCGCTGCTCCAGCCGGTCGCCCGCGTCATGCCGCTCACCTACGCGGCCGACGGGTTGCGCGAGGTGATGATCCAGGGACGCGACCTGTCGGCTCCGGGCGTGCAGCTCGACCTTGGCGTGCTGATCGCCATCGCGGCGCTCTTCGTGGTGCTGGCGGCGGCGACGATCCGTCGCGAGGTGGCATGACCGGCTCGTCTCCGGGCCGTGGTCGGGGGTCCTGACCGGGACCCGGCCCCACTCGTGGCCGAGCGGAACGACGTCAGGCCCGGCCCACCGCGTTCCGCAACCGTGCCCGCAGCGCCCGCCCGTGCCGGCGTGGGCCGGCCACCACCAGCGCGACGCCCCAGACCGCGACGGCCAGCATCACGAGCCCGTACACCGGCCAGTACGTCCCGAACCGGTCCACGCTGATGCCACCGAGCTCGATCGGCAGGATGCCGCCCAGCGGGTAGGCGACGGCGAGCACGCCGAAGATCGACCCGAAGCTGGCGCCGCCGAACACGTCGCTGAACGCCGCCGAGCGCACCGCGATGGTGGCGCCCATCCCGAAGCCGTGGAGGACGACGCCGGCGATCGCGATCTGCGCGGTGGCACCCGTGGCGGCGAACGCGGCGGTCGACCCGATCGCGACGATCAGCAGCGCCACGAGCCCCACGGAGCGCCGGCCGAGCCGGTCGGAGAGCGCGCCGCCCACCAGCTGCCCGACGATGTAGGAGACCGACTCGATGGCGAGCCCCTGCGCGGCCAGCGCCTCGGGCACTCCCTGGCGGGTCGCCTGGGGCAGGAATGTCTGGAACACGCCCTCGTCCATCGCGCCGATGGCGACCGCGCCCACGAACAGCACCCAGAACCGGGCGGTGCGGAGGGTGCGGCGGAGAGCATCGGGACGGCCCTGGTCCCCGGACGGCGAGACCTCGCGGGCCGCGCCCACGGCGCCCGGGAGGGATGTCTCGTGCAGGCCGGATCCGTCGTGCAGGCCCGCGCCGTCGCGCAGTGCTGCCGTCTCCGGGCCGCGCCCGGCAGTTTCGGGACCGCGCCCGGTCGTCTCCGGGCCGCGCTTCGCGCCGGCGCGCCGGGTCGCCCGTGCCGGGACCAGGATCGCGGGGCCGGTGGTCATCAGCCACACGAACGGCAGACCGGCCAGGGAGAGGATGCCGAACACCGCCAGGATCTCGCGCCAGCCGAGGCCCGGGATCGCCGGCGTCACCAGCGGCAGCGCGATCGCGACGCCGGCCCCCGGGCCCGCGTAGGCGATCCCGAGCGCAAGCCCGGTCATGCCCGCGTACCGCCGGGAGATCGCTGTGGTGGTGCCCACGAAGACCAGCTCGAGGCCGACCGCGAGCAGGATTCCGTACGCGACCACGAGCAGCCCGACGTCGCTGGCGAGAACGGCGACCCCCCAGCCCACGGCCATCATCAGCAGCCCGGCCGCCAGCAGCCAGCGGTCGGCGATCACGTCGTAGGCGCGGCCCAGCAGCGGGCTCGAGAGCCCGGTGACGAGGAGGAAGATCGTCCAGGGCGTCACGGCGAGCGTGCGGCTGATCCCGAACTCCTTCGCGTAGGCGACCGAGATGGGCGGGAAGCAGTACAGGCCGGCGTACGCGATCGCGCCCACCACGAACGCGGCGAGGACCGGCACCCAGGTCCGCGCGCCTGGCCCGGGGCCCGCCGGGATCGCCGGGCCGCTCATCGAGTCATCCAGCCGACCGCGCCGGCGCCGACCGCGCCGCTCTTCGCTTCGATGCTGCTGGCCGCGGACCTGCTCGCCGCGCCGCCGTCGGCGGCGGTGCCGCTTTCCGCGCTGCTCACGCCGCGTGCCTGCGCAGCGCGCCCGCGAGCGGCCACGTGACCGCCCGGGCCCCGGCGAACCGGCGATAGGCCTCCAGCGCGTCGGCGAGTGCGGGCACGAACCCCGGCTCGGCGAGCGGGTCGAAGCCGGCCTCCCACCAGGCGCCCAGGATCCGGACGCGTCGCGCGGGTCGGTCGACGCGCGGCTCGATCCGGCCGACCAGCCGGTCGCCGAACAGCACCGGCAGCACGTAGTAACCCCAGCGGCGCCTGGCCGCCGGGACGTACACCTCCCAGACGTAGTCGAAGCCGAACAGCGACCGGAGCAGGTCGCGGTCCCACGCCAGCGGGTCGAGCGGCGCCAGGAACGCGACGGCCGGAGAC
>DAIDTV010000342.1:1868-2182 GCA_027457005.1 Chloroflexota bacterium | reverse complement strand
GCTCGGCCGCGCCCGTGAAACGGTGCCCGACACGCCCCGGAATACGAGCGCGGGCCGGCGCGGTGCGGGAGACTGTCAGGCATTCGCTAGGTGAGCCGAAGGGAGCGAGTACGGGTGGCAAATACGCCAGTCGCCGGAATGCGGATACCGCCCGAGCTGGTCGAGGCGGCCCGTGCCGGAGTGGGCAGGCCCGACCTGCCCGCGTCGGTGCTCATGCGGGCCGGTTTGCTGGTGCTCGCGGGGCTCGGCGTCCGCGAGGCGCTGCGCTCGGCCAGCACCAGGCGCGGCCCGAAGCCTCGCGCGGGAACCGCGAA
>DAIDTV010000342.1:252-1858 GCA_027457005.1 Chloroflexota bacterium | reverse complement strand
CGGCGGGAGATGAGCCGGGTTACTTCGGCATGACGCCCGAGCGGGCCGCTGAGGTGCTCGCTGAGACTGAGGCCGACCGGCGGGCTCGTGATCCCGAGCCAGCGCACCTGCGGCAGCCTGAGCTAGTTCGGCCGCTGCCGTGGTACATGCCGCCCGGTGCCCCGCGCCCGATGGCGGTCCGTGAAACGGTGCGGGCGCTCGGCGGGCTCGGCGGCCACGTGCCGCTATGGCTGCAATTGCTGGCCGCCGACCCGGCGAGGCGCGTCGGGCTCTTGTCGGTGCTGGGCTCGGCGTGGTCGAGGCCGCGGGCCGTGCTTGCGGCGCTCGGCGTGCTCGGCTGGCTGGCCGATCACGCTCCGCCGGTCGCTGACGAGCTGCGCGCCGCGTGCTGGATCGGTGTTCCCGGACCGCCCGGCCTGGCGGCCGTGACGCGATCGCTAGCCCGGATCGCGGCAGGTCGCACAGGGGCGTTCGTGACCTAGAAACAGATCGGCGCCCCGGTGCGAGATGTGCCGTCTCGCTGGGGCGCCTAATCCGTTAGTTCTGGCTGGTGAGGCCGGGACGTTGAGCTGTGAAGGACCAACGTGTTTCCGAGCATACAGGAATGCCCCGGCGGCCCGGCAGAGGCGGCGGGGAAGATGGCTGGTGACCAGCCACGTCTTAACGCATCCGCGCTTTCGGCCGAGCCGCAGCGGGTGACTGCCGTGAGGATCGGCGACCGGCTGCTAGTGCAGGTGACCCGGCGGCATACCCGCGTGTTCAGCATGAGCGTGCCCGAGGCCGCCAACCTGATCTGCGGCCTAGTCGAAGTGGCGCCGGAGTTGCGGGCGGTGACTTGTGACTAGTCCGCCAGTGCGGGGCGAGGCCGAGCGGTCGAGTTTGGAGCGGGTCACGCGGGCGCTCGAAGACCGCGGCTTGGTGACCCGTAGCCGGGGTGATCATGTCGACGCCCGGTGCCCGGCGCATGAGGATCAGCGTCCGTCGCTGACCGTCGATTACCAGCCGGGCGAGCCTGGCCGGGTGTTGCTCTGCTGCCACGCGGGGTGCGAATTCGGCGCGATCGTTGCCGCGCTCGGCCTGGCCGAGCGGGACACATTCGACGGCCCGGCGCCCGGCGGGCCTGGCCGTCTGGCCGCCCGCGTGCCGCGCCCGCGCTCGCCGAGGCCGGCGCCCGAGCGGTCCGGGGCGCCTAAGTGTGCCCGGTGCCGGATGGTCGAGGTTGAGCGGTACGCCTACCGTGATCGCGGCGAGCTGGTGCTTGAGGTGGTCCGTAAGCGGTGCGAGGTCTGCGGGCGCAAGGACTTCCCTGTGCGCTACCGGGACGGCCGGGGTGGCTGGGTGTGGCACTGGCCCGACCATAGGCCGCTGTACCGGGCTGACGAGCTGCGCGAGGCGATTGCCGCTGGCCGCACGATCTGGATCGCCGAAGGTGAGAAGGACGTGCATGCGCTTGAGGCGGTCGGGGAGGTGGCGACGTGCAATCCGGGCGGCGCTGGCAAGTGGCTCATGCCGCATTCGGCGGCGCTGGCTGGCGCTTCCCGCGTGGTGATCGTGGCCGACCGCGACGCGCCCGGCTACAGGCACGCGCTGGCGGTCCGGGCCGCGC
>DAIDTV010000342.1:0-242 GCA_027457005.1 Chloroflexota bacterium | reverse complement strand
CCTGGCTGACCTAGCGAGCGCCTCGACCAGCTCGGCCAGCTCGGCCGGCGCGAACGTCGCCAATATCGAGTCGCGCCGTCGTGGCCGCCCGCGGCTGACGCTCGCCGAGGCGATCGGCGATGACGGCCAGGGCGACGATGACGGCGAGCTGGACCCGCCGGCCGGGGCCGAGGATATCGACGGTTCGCCGGGCTGGGTCTACGTTCCGCCGGATGGCGACTATCCGGGTGCTGTACTGCAAC
>DAIDTV010000341.1:1861-2185 GCA_027457005.1 Chloroflexota bacterium | reverse complement strand
CCTCCGCGCCCTGCATCGGGTGCGTCTCCGGGTAGCGCTCGTAGTCGAAATCGTGGAGCAGGCCGGCCGCCCGCCAGGTCTGCAGCTCATCGCCGTCTATCCCGAACCGGTTCTCGCCGTACCAGGCGACGCACGCCTCGACCGCCAGGCCGTGCCGCCGGAGCGCATCGCCCGGCGTCCACTCGCACAGGAGCGCCCAGGCATCCTCGCGCGACGGGGCGGACGTCACGGCGTCGGGATCGTCAGCTTCTAGCCGATCTTGAGCACGTTGGGATCCTTGAGCTGCGGGTTGGCGTCCTGCAGCGCCTTGAGCGTGATCTTGTG
>DAIDTV010000341.1:0-1851 GCA_027457005.1 Chloroflexota bacterium | reverse complement strand
CTTCTTGACCGTGTACGTGGTGCCGCCGGTGGCCGGCGCCACGGACGGCACGGGCGTCGGTGTGGCCAGCGGCGCTGCCGACGGCACCGCGAACGACGCGGCGGGCGCGACCGACGCCGGGGGCTGGCTCGGGGAGGCCGCCGACCCGCCGCACGCGGTCACCGTTGCCAGGAGCGCCACCGCAACCAGAGTCGCACGGACACGCATGGCTTCCCTCCGGCACCACCGCGCCCGCTCGACCCCGAGTTCGAGCGCTGCGCACGGACCAGTCTAGCCAGCGCGTCCAGCACTGGCGAGGCATCCCGGAGCTCCCCGCGGGTGCCTCAGGCGGCGGGGCTGCGCGCCCGACGTCCGAGCAGCAGCGGCACGCCCACCGCGACCGATCCGGCGGCCAGCAGCGCTCCCGCCGCGACGAACACCGTGGCAAGCCCGGTGCCGACGAGCACCCCACCGATCGAAGGCCCGACGATCCCGGCAACGTACAGCGGGAGGTACACCAGGTTGAGCGTCGCCGAGCGTCGCTCCGCGGAGACCTCGAGCGCGAGCAACCCGAAGACCATCGCGCTGACGGCTGCAACGCACGCCGACCAGCCCACCACCACGATCGCGAGCGCTCCCACGCTCGGCATGAGCGGCATCAGCAGCAACCCGAGTGCACCGCCCGCGAAGGCCACCGCGAGCACCGGGCGGAACCCGAAACGGTCGCCCAGTGGACCGGCCACGGGGGAGGCCAGTCCGCCCACCAGCGCCGCCGTGCCGGTGACGAGCCCGATCGCACCGGGGAGTCCGCTCCCCTGCCCCACCACGCGCTCGACCAGCAGGGGCAGGAACGGGTTCGCGATCTGTCGGGCGAAGAACGCCAGCCCGAACACCAGGAACAGCCGGCGCACCGTCGGGTCGTCCAGGACGCCTCGCACCGCGCCGTAGGCCAGCGAGCGGACGGAGCCCTGGGGGACGATCTCGGGGCGGACCTCGCGCGAGCCGAACGCCAGGAGCAGCGCGACTCCCACGGAGAGTGCGGCGGCCAGCCAGTACACGCTCGCCACGGGGAGCCCGAGCACGCCGATCATGATCGCGCCCATCCACGGGCCGACTGCCATGCCGACCGGCGAGGTTGCGCCGAACAGCGCGATCGCCGTGCCGAGACGCCGGCGCGGCGTCACATCCCGGATCGCCGCCAGCATCACGCCGGTGTTGCCGAGCTGGAACCCGACCAGCAGGAGGCTCAGCCCGAGCTGCCACGGTGTCCGGCTGAGCGCGACCGCGGCGAACACCACCGCCTCCACGACCGCGCTGCGGATGATCACCGCCTTGCGGCTGTACTTGTCGGCCCAGACCCCCCACAGCGGCACGATCGGCAGGCCCAGCACGAACACCAGCGAGCTCAGCACCCCGATGGTGGGTCCGATGTCGGCCTTCGGGACGTGCATGCCCTGGAGGTAGAGCAGCATGAAGGCGAAGACCTGGCTCACGCCGAACGCCTCCACGAACGACGCGACGCCGTACAGGACGAGCAGCGCCACCCACGACTGCCCGGGCGTGGCGGCGCCGCTCTCCGGCGCGTGGGCAGCTGACCGTGCCGCGCTCACCTCTCGCTGGCCAGGCGGCGGTCGATCAGGTGCTGCAGGTCGTCGATGGCGTCCCGGAGCCGCAGCGCCTCGTCGGACGGCCACGCGTCCAGGATGGAATCGCGCGCGCCGAACGCGGCCCGGGCCTTCCGGGCCGCGACCAGGAGATCGGCCCGATCACCGTCCCCAGGGAGTTGAACGCCTGCGTCAGGTTCAGCCGGCTCGATGCGGTCCGCGCCGGCCCGAGCACCGTCACATAAGGATTCGCCGCCACCTGCAATGC
>DAIDTV010000340.1 GCA_027457005.1 Chloroflexota bacterium | reverse complement strand
CCCAGGCCGTGCCCTGGAAGACGGTCTGGATCGTGTCGGGCCCGGTCACGAAATGGCGCCGCCCGTCGGGGGCGATGCCGGTGATCGCCACCAGGGCCCAGCCGAGTCCGGGCTCGCGGTCCACCTGCAGCGCGCCGCTCAGCATGACCGAGTCCGCCGGCCACCACTGCGCCCTGGTGGCGCGGGGATCGGGTGGCGGGAAGCGGAAGCCGCCGTCGGGCGAAAGCGGCGGCGGGCCCACCCTGACGGCCGCCAGCGCGAACGGACCGTGCGCCGCTGGATCCACGACCGCCGGTCCTCCCTCGCTGCCGCCCGCGCCCACGCCGCGCCAGGCCTCGATGCGCAGGTCGTGCCAGCCGGCCAGCGCGGCCCGATCGCGCAGGATGACCGCGACCCAGGTGCGCGGGTCTCCGGCGACCGCATTCCCGGAACCCGACGCGTCGCTCCCCGTGGTGATGGCGTCGGGTGCCGGCGCCGCGATGCGGTCGTAGGAGGTGAGGTCCGGGGCGGTGGTGGACACCCCGCCTGACGAGACGACGCCCAGGGCGGGAGCCTCAAGCACGAGCAGCATCGAGAGCGCCACCACGAGCACGCCGCCGAGGCCGAGCACGACCCGGCGACGACCGCGGATCTCGAGATCCCGGCCCTGCCAGGCGCCGGCCGCCCACCACGCGGGCAGCGCGAGCAGGACCAGCACGGCCGGCCAGTTCAGCGCCCCCGACCAGCCGACCAGCGCGTACGCGGCCAGGGCCAGGCCGCCCACGAGCGCGACCCCGCGCCGCACCGCCGCCAGGCGGTACCCGGCCCGCCGCGCCAGGACCGGCGTCAGCCGCCGGCCCGCCACGTAGACGGCGGCGCCGAGCCCGAGCAGCGTCAGCCCGGAGTTCCAGCCAGCGTCCGTGAACAGCTGCCCGGCCTGGCCGAGCAGCGCGGATCCCAGGCCGCTGGCGGCGAGGAGCGCGATCTCTGCGACGGCCATGACGGCGAGCCCGACGAGGAGCCCGTACAGGCCGCCCGTCGCGAGGGCCCAGGTCCCAGCCCCGGCGGCCGCCAGCAGCCGGCGCGGCGTGCGGCGCGCCCGGGTCAGCGCATCGGCGAGATCCCCGGGCGAGCCGAGGCGCTTGAGCGCCACCTGCGCCGCCGCGGCATCGGACAGCCCCTCGGCCGCGAGCGCCGCCGTGGCATCGGCGAGGTGGTCGGCCAGCTCGGCGACGATCTCGCGCCGCTCGTCCTCGGCGAAGGGGAGCCGGGCCGCGACATCGGCGAGGAACGCGTCACGCGGGTCCATCGGCGAGCTCCCCGCGGGTGACCTGGCGCACGCTCCGGGTGAAGGCATCCCATTCGCGCTCCTGATCGGCCAGGAGGCGCAGGCCCGCGGCCGTGATCCGGTAGTAGCGCCGACGCGGTCCCTGGTCACCGTCCCGCCAGGATGCCTCGAGTGCGCCCTCCGCCTCGAGACGATGGAGCGTCGGGTAGAGCCAGCCCTCCCCGGGCGCGATGAGGGTCCCGCTGCGCTCGCGGATCCGGGCCCCGATCTCGTAGCCGTACAGTTCGCCGTCGCGCAGGACACCCAGTACTAGCAGCGCGGTCGTTCCCTTCAGCAGCTGCGAGCGCATCGGCTCTTCCCTCTACCTCATGGTGTGAGGTAGAGGATCGGCTGCTATGGGCGGCGTGTCAAGTGGCGGCGAGCCGCTTGTGCGTCACAGCCGGTGGGTAAGGCCCCGCCTCGGAAATAGGCGCCAGCGCCCTCATTTCCTCCCCGACGCGATCGGGCACCGCCCGCGTGCATCTGTGTATGAATGTCGCCGATCGGTCCAGACCGATCCGTGCCATAGAACGTGGCACGCGGGCCTGGCAGTCTGCTCGCCGTGGCCTTCGTCATCGAACTCTCGGACGCGCAGTGGAGCCTCGTCGCCGACCTGTTCGACCCGTCCGGTCGGCGCGGCGCGCCAGCGCGCATCCCGCGCCGCCAGATGGTGGATTCCATGCTGTTCCTCGCTCGGACGGGCTGCCAGTGGCGTTACCTGCCGGCCCGCTACGGGCCCTGGGGCGTGGTCTGGCAGCAGTGGCTGCGCTGGCGCGCCAACGGCGTCTGGGAGCGCGCCATGAGCCGCCTGGCGATGGAGATCCGGGTCCATCACGGACGCAAGCCCAGGCCCTCGATGGTCATGATTGACGCCCAGACCGTGAAGGGCGGCCGAGCGG
>DAIDTV010000339.1 GCA_027457005.1 Chloroflexota bacterium | reverse complement strand
GCCCTGGGTGAAGACCTCGCTGGCACCGGGCAGCCAGATTGTGACGGATTATCTTGAGAAGTCCGGGCTCAACAAGTTCCTCGACAAACTCGGCTTCGTTCTGGTGGGCTACGGCTGCACCACCTGCATCGGCAACTCGGGGCCGCTCGACGCGGCCGTCGCGCGCCAGATCGAGGACCGGGGCCTGACGGCGGTGGCGGTCCTGTCGGGCAACCGGAACTTCGAGGGCCGCATCCACCCGCTCGCTCGCGCGAGCTACCTCGCGTCGCCGCCCCTCGTCGTGGCGTACGCGCTCGCCGGCCGGATCGACATCGACCTCTCGAGCGAGCCGCTCGGCGTCGGGGCGGACGGCGCGCCGGTCTTCCTCGCGGACCTCTGGCCGTCCGCGGATGAGGTCCGGGCCGTGATCGCCGACGCGGTCGACGGCGAGCTCTTCCGGTCCGCCTACGCGTCGGTGTTCGAGGGCGACGCCCGCTGGCGGGCGCTCCCGATCCCGGAGGGCGACCGCTACGCCTGGGACGCGGACTCGACGTACGTCGCCAATCCGCCCTTCTTCGCCGGCATGACCCTGACGCCGGACCCGGTCCGGGATATCGAAGGGGCGCGGGTGCTCGCCTGGCTCGGCGACTCGGTGACCACCGACCACATCTCGCCCGCCGGCTCGATCCCGGCGTGGTCCCCGGCCGGCGCCTGGCTCGAGCAGCACGGCGTCGCGCCGCTCGACTTCAACTCGTACGGGGCCCGCCGCGGCCACCACGAGGTGATGATGCGCGGGACCTTCGGGAACATCCGGCTCCGGAACCGCCTGGTCGACGGGAAGGAAGGGCCCTACACGCTGCGCTTCCCCGCCGGATCGGAGGCGTTCATCTACGACGCCGCGATGGCGTACGAGGCGGAGGGCGTGCCCAGCATCGTGCTCGCGGGCCGCGAATACGGGTCGGGCTCGTCGCGCGACTGGGCGGCCAAGGGCACCCGGCTCCTCGGGATCCGGGCGGTCATCGCGGAGAGCTTCGAGCGGATCCACCGCTCGAACCTGGTCGGCATGGGCGTGCTCGCGCTGGAGTTCCTGCCCGGCCAGGGCGCCGCGACGCTGGGCCTCACCGGGCACGAGCGCTACACGATCGCCGGCCTCGGGGAGGGCCTGGTCCCGCGGGCTCGCCTGACGGTCAGCGCCACGGCCGACGACGCGGACGGCGGGCGCGAGACGCGCTTCGACGTGGAGTGCCGCCTCGACGGCGCGATCGAGGTCGAGTACTACCGGCAGGGCGGGATCCTGCCCGCCGTGCTCCGGCGGATCGCGCGGGAGTCGGGCGCCACCTGACCCGGGCCGGCAGGCACACGGCGGGAGACCTCAGGCGTGCCGGGCCGACCAGCGTCCGTCGCGACCGTCACGGGAACGGGCGAGAGGTCAGCCGTGCCCGCACACCATGCAGGCATGAATCTAGGTGAACGTCGGTGGCCGACCCTGGATCAGTCCACTCCTTGCTGCCGCGCGCCGCGTGACGACGATTCCATCCTCGTCGCTGTGGAGATCCGCACCCGGCGCGAACGTTGCGCCGCCGAACGTGACCGGAACGTCGACCTCGCCCGCACCCACCTTCGCACTTCGCCTCGGGTTCGAGCCCAGCGCCTTGATCCCGATGGGCAACTGCCCCAGCTCCGCGGTGTCCCGGACGCACCCGTAGATCACGACGCCCGCCCAGCCGTTGTCGACCGCCGACTTCGCAACAAGATCACCCAGCAGCGCCGTCCGGTACGAGCCCCCGCCATCAACGACCAGGACCATACCCGCGCCGGCCGTCGACAGGATCGTCTTCAGGAGAACATTGTCCTCGCGGCAGCGAACCGTGCGGATCAGGCCTTCGAAGCGTGTCCTGCCGCCGTAGTCGCGGAACTGGGTGTCGCACGCGTCGAGCTCCTCGCCGCGCTGGTCCATGAGGGCTGCCGTCGACCAGTCCATTCGGTCCTCGCTCCACTCCACGTCGTCAAACCCCCGAAGGCGCTAGACCAGTATGTTGCCGCACGCCGCGCGTCGCGAATCAGCCGGCCCGATGAGGTCGTCCGCAGCGCGACGATCACCTTGGCGAGTCGACGGGTACGCCGCGAACGGTGAAGCCAGCGGCGAGAAGCGCCATCGCCGTGACTGCCATGACGCCGCCGACGCCCATCGCCGTCGCAACGAATCCGACCGACGCCGGGACCACTGTCT
>DAIDTV010000338.1 GCA_027457005.1 Chloroflexota bacterium | reverse complement strand
ACCAGCATCGCCTGCGGCGTCGCGGCCACAGGCTGCTCGATCGGCTTCGGGCCGATCCGCCTCGCCTCGCGCCCGATCTCGGAGCATCGGACGAGCGGCTGGCGGTCTGGGCAGAGGTCGACCGGCTGCCGGTCCGGCAACGCGCGGTCGTCTACCTCCGGTATCGCGCCGATCTGCCCTACGAGGAGATCGGCGAGGTGCTCGGCATGAGCGCGAGTGCCGCGCGCAGTCACGCCACGCAGGCGATGGCGACGCTGCGCCGGCGGCTCGGCTCGACGGGAGGCCCGTGATGGATGACGAACGGATCGAGCGTGCGCTTCGAGCGGGGCCGCCGGACGAGGATCGTTACGCGCCGCCAGCGCTCGATCTCGGGGATCGGCCTCGCACCGCGGCTGCGACGTCCGTGCGCCCGCGGGCGGCCGTGTCGGCCTGGTTGATGGTCGCCGCCCTGGCGGTGGCCGTGGGGCTCGTCGCGCTGTCCGGCGGGCTGCTGCCGCCAATCCTGCACGGCGGACCGCCTCCCGGCGGCGCGGCAATCTCGCCGGTTCCAGCGTCGCCCGTCGCTACCGCCAGCTCGCCCGCGCTCGAGGGTGTTGTTCCCTGGCTGGACGCCCCGGTCGCCGTGCCGCCCTGGCCGACTCCGATCACGGTCACCCCACCGCCCGGTCTCGCGCCCTGCGTGGCCACCGACCTCAAGGGCGAGCTCAGCGGGTGGGGCGCTGCCGCCGGGACCACCTACTTCCGGCTTCACGTGACCAACGTGTCGGCGGGCTCGTGCTATCTGCAGGGCACGCCGGGGGCGCAGGTGCTCGATGGGCACGGGCAGGTCGTGCTCGATGGGACGAAGGCAGTCGGTGCGGTGCCCGGACGCCCGTCCGTCGCCGGCGGTGATCCGGTCGGCGTGCTGACCGCTGGCGCCTCGACCGACGTCCCGATCGGCTGGTCCGACTGGTGCGGCCCGGCCATCAGCGGTCCGTTCTCCTTCGCCCTGGTCCTGCCGCGCGATGGTGGCCGCCTCGTGGCGTCCTGGGCGGCCGGCGTGGCACCCCTCGATCGGCCGGTGACGTGCATGGGCGGGGCGACGTCGGAGGTGTTCGCG
This sequence comes from Chloroflexota bacterium, assembly GCA_027457005.1. Classification (GTDB taxonomy): domain Bacteria; phylum Chloroflexota; class Limnocylindria; order Limnocylindrales; family CSP1-4; genus JAJYNJ01. The sequence continues at coordinate 1,114 of DAIDTV010000338.1, read as the reverse complement.
AACGGTCCCTTCCAGCCTCCGGCCGGAACCGTGCCCGCCACGCCCGAACCCACGCCACTGCCCCTGCAGGTCGCGATCGACCAGGGCACGCTGACGGTCGCCTCGACGACTGTCGGCACCCCGATCCGCTACACCATCACGCTGACCAATACGAGCGCCGCTCCTGTCGACCTGCGGAGCTTCGCCGGGGGGCAGAGCTGCCCGGTCTATGAGGAGGAGATCATCGGGCAAGCCCCCGCCTTCACGCAGGCGTTCACGCTCAACTGTGCTTCGGTGAACCCCATCGCGCCTGGGGCATCGGTCTCCTTCGCGATGCAGATGCCCACCGTCGGCCTCCCTGCCGGCGACTACACCTTCTCGTGGATCCTTGCCCCCCAGGAGTTTGGCCCCGGCACGAAGGCGTCCGTGACGCTTCGCTGACGGCCCGGTCGGCGTCAAATCACCGCCAAGTCCACCCGCTCCGGCAGGAGGTGTTGGTGGTGGTGTACTTCGCCGGCGCCGTGCTGCTTGGCACGGGTCCGCTGAACCGATCAGGGCCGCAGCGCGCAAGCAGTAGCGCGGTGCGCTCCACGGCGTGACCACCCGGATCTCGAAATGGCCGGCTCATGGTGTCGCGCTGAACGACCACAGCAGTTCGAGAGCCGAGGTCGACTCGGGATGGTCGCAACGTGGCACGACGGCCAGGAGCGGCGGGCCGTTGATGTCACCCGTGACAGCGCCCATCCCCTCGGGCAGCGTGATGCGGATGCGGAGCGGTCCGGGCGCACCACCGCACCAGTTCGACCAGTTGATGGCCAGGTTGGCCGCGTCGGCGACCCCAGTGGTGAGCGTCACCGGCGGCCCGGGTGTCGCTGCCGGAGCCGCGGCGACCGTGGGGAGCACCGAGCCGTCTGCCCGCAGCAGGTCGATGGCCGCCGGATCGCCGCCCAGCGTGCAGGGCGAGGTCCCCACGTTCGTGAGATAGGCGTCAGCCTCCACCGTCCCGGTGCCGCCGCCCATCCGCCCGCCGTGCACGCGGAGCTGGCTCGCCTGGCAGGGGTCCGCCGTCGCCTGGCTCAGCGCCGACTCGGCGGTGGCCACCCAGACCCGGCCCGGCGCGTCGGGCGACCCGGTG
>DAIDTV010000337.1 GCA_027457005.1 Chloroflexota bacterium | reverse complement strand
CTCGAGGACGATCCCGCACACGGGGACCAGCTGGGCGACGGCGGCCAGCAGGGAGAGCCAGCCGAGCCAGGCCGGGAGAACGCCGGTCCGGAACGTGAGCACGGCGACCGCGAGCAGCATGACCGCGAGCGGCAGGTTCGCCACCACGAACAGGGCGTCCATGATGGCGATGAGCACGGGCTGGCCGGCATCCTGCGGGGCACCGGCGAGGCCGACCTGGAAGGCCAGGGCCGCGAGCGTGACCACGGTCGATGCGACGCCCGCGTTCATCGCCACGTTCGACAGCCGGCCGCCGCCACCCTCGGCCCGTGCAAGGACGCTCCGCAGGCTGCCGAGGAACCAGAGGAAGAAGCCGGCCCCGAGCACGAACAGCAGGGCCTGGGCCCGGAGCGCCCCTCCGTTGTCGGTGTAGTGGGCCACCATCGTCGCGACCGGATCGCCCGCGCTCAGCGAGCCGCGCTCGAACAGCATCGCCGCGGCACCGGTCGCGATCGCGCCGAGGCCACTTGCGGCCCCGAGGCGTTCCCACGTTGTCTCATGCATGATCGTTCTCCCGCGTCTCTGCACCGCTCACCGGCCCAGCACGGCGTCCGGCGGCCAGTGCAGCCAGAGCACCGCGCCGAGCACCGCGACGTTCACGCCAAGCGCGGCCAGCGTGTTGAACATGGGCCACGTGCCGAAGAAGCACGTGATCCCCGCGATCGACACGAGCGCGGACACCACGGCCAGCGGCCGCCAGACGTCGTCCGGCAGGATCACGCCCCAGAACGACATGGCGGCGATGACGAAGCCGACCAGGGACGCGATCCAGAACGCGCCCGCGAGGCTCGTGGCCGTGTCCGCGCGGAGCGACGGGACGAGCCAGGAGCGGGCGGCGAGCCAGTCGCCCGTGGGCGTGCCCGGGCGGAGCCGGATCCACGCCAGGGCCCCGAGGGCGCCCCCGTGGCCCAGTCCGTGCAGTGCGAGTGCCCCGGTGATGACGAGCTTGAGCATCTGGTCAGACATGTACCTGCGCCTCAACGGGCTCGATCCGGAACACCGGGTGGTCGGCGGGGTCAGGCAGCGCCGCGAAGAACTCGCGGGCCCGCCACCCCATGTGCGCGCGGTACGCGGCCACGACGCGGTCGTGCTCGTCGCCACCGACCTCGACCGCACGGAATGGCTCGTGGGTCCGGCCTCGCCGCAGCTCGCCCCGGCCTGCCGTCCGCAGGTTGCGCACCCAGTGCGTCTCGCCGCCGCCCGAGACGAGGTAGCGGGCGGCCTCGAACTCGAGCGTAGGTACGGGCGTCCTGATCGGGCGACCGGTTCGACGGCCGCGCACGGTGAGCGTCGGGCCGCCCAGCCAGAGGGTGAGCGGGTTCACCACGTGACGCATGAAGAACCGCGACGGCACGTACGGCCCCGCAGCCGTCTGGCCCGTCGCCACGGCGCGATCAATCTCCTGCATCGGAATGCTCCCTCCGTGGTCCAGGTATCGGTGCGCGGGCGTCCACCGGCTGCGTCGGGGGCACGCGCTGGGCAGCGATGAGCCCGAGGCCCGCGTCTCGCAGTCGGGTCAGCAGCCCGTAGAGGGCGGCCTGATCGACGGCGCAGAAGACGAGGAGCGAGTCGCCGTCCGGCAGCAGGCGGAGCTCGTCGCACCCGAGGGACCTGGCGCGTCGCTGGTCGAGGTGGCCAGCGACTCGGATCTCGTAGCGGTCCATGCGGCGATGTTCGGACTCGCGCCTCGCGAACGCGCCTCGCGAAAGGCCGGTCTTCGTTGATGCGGTTCCCCTCCCGAAAGGAGGGGGTCAGCGCCGGCCGTCCGGGTTCGCGGCGTCAGACGAGGCCGACCTGCTGGGCGCGCAGAAGCGCCTGGGTCCGGCTCGTGGCGCCGAGCTTGGCGAGGACGTGGCCGACGTGCCACTTCGCCGTGCCCAGCGAGACGGTCAGGCCGGCAGCGATCTCCGCGTTGCTCGCGCCCTGCGCCATCAGGCGCAGGACATCGAGCTCGCGGGCGGTGAGCGTCTCGAGCAGCCGGCCGTCGGCATCCTGCCACACCGACGTCCCGGGCTTGGGTGACCGCGGCGAGGCGGCCCCGGTCGGCCCGGCGGCGAAGGCGCCGATCACGGAGTCCACGAACGCGGGCGCGATCGAACGGACCTGCGGCAGAAGGTGGGCGACGCTCCGCCCCTCGTCGACGAAGCGCCGGATGTAGCCGCCCGGGGCAGCGAGCTCGACCGCCTGCCCGAGCACGTGCACGG
>DAIDTV010000336.1 GCA_027457005.1 Chloroflexota bacterium | reverse complement strand
GACCGCTTCCGGATCGTGGAGACGATCGGGCACGGCGCGTTCAGCGACGTCTACCTCGCCACCGACGAGAACGGCCGCCGCGTGGTGCTGAAGTGTCCCCACGAGGCGCTGCTGGGGGACGTCTCCGCGTTCGACCGGTTCCGGCGCGAGCTCGAGATCGTCAAGCGGCTCGACCATCCCGGCATCCAGCACTCGTACGACCTGGGCGAGGACCGGAGCCGCCCGTACCTGGTGATGGAGTACGTGGAGGGCGAGACCCTCCGCGCGCGGCTCCGGCGGGTGGGGCGGCTGCCGATCGCTGACGCCGTGGACGTCATGGAACAGCTTGCGCGCGCGATGGCCTCGGCGCATGCCCAGGGCATCTACCACCGCGACCTGAAGCCGGAGAACGTGCTGGTGACGCCGGAGGGCCGGGTGGTCATTACCGACTTCGGGATCGCGCTGATGACCGGCGCACGCCGGCTGACGTGGCGCTGGCTCACCTCGACGATCGGGACGCCGGACTACATGGCGCCCGAGCAGGTCCAGGGCAAGCGCGGTGACGCGCGCACCGACGTCTATGCGCTCGGCGTGATGCTGTTCGAGGTGCTCGCCGGGCGCGTGCCCTGGGAAGGCGACAACCCGCTGGCGGTGATGAGCCAGCACGTCAACGCGCCGGTGCCGTCGCTGCGCGAGATCGACCCGGCGATCCCGCCGCCGCTGGAGGCGATCGTCCGCAAGTGCCTGCGCAAGGACCCCGACGAGCGGTACGAGGACGCCGGGGCGCTGCTGCACGACCTGGAGTCGTGGAAGGACCTGGATCTCTCGGGTTTCGTGTTCGGCGAGGAGGCGCCTGTGCGCCTCGAGTCGCGGCGCGGGCTGTGGCTGCTGGTGGCCGGGATCAGCGTCGGGTTCCTGGCCGCCTGTGCGTTGTTCGTGGTGGTGGTCTACCTGCTGCAGCACGCAGGCTGAGGCGCGCGAGGACGCTACCCGTCGCGCAGCCCCGCGAACAGGTCGTCCTCGGGGATGCGCACCGGCGCGACGCGCGACTCGCGGAGGGTGAACTCCTCGGCCGGTGCCACGCGCGCCCAGTCCTCCGGTCCGAGCGCGAGGAACGGGTTGTCGCTCGAGATCTGGGTCACGTGCTCGCGCAAAGCCGCCTGCTTGGCCGCCAGGAAGTCCGTGACGTCCACCCGGGTCGTCTTGGGGCCGATGGCGGCGGCCATGCGGGTCATCCAGGCCTCCCGCTCGCGCCGCTGCTCGTCGGTCTCGTCGGGGCTGCCCGTCCACCAGGGCTGGATGCCCCGCTCCTCCAGGATCCTGTTCATCTCTTCGCGCCGCTCGAAATCGAGCACCGACTCGTACAGCTTGAGCGGCTGCCACGGTTCGAGTGCATCGGGGCCCTGGAGCTGCTCCGGGTACCAGGCCGGATCCCCGGCCCGCGCGAAGGCTCCCTTGGCGAGCTGCGCCGCGCGAATGTGGTCGGGGTGCCCGTAGCCGCCGAAGTCGTTGTATCCCACGATCACGTGCGGCCGGTCCAGCCGGACCAGGCGAACGAGCCGGCCGATGGCCTCGTCGAGATCGGCCTGCCAGAAGGCGCGGGGGTCGTCGTTCTCCGGCGTCCCCATCATTCCCGAGTCGCGGTAGCCCAGCCAGTGGTGCTCGAGCGGCCCCAGGCGGGCAAGTGCGCGCGCCAGCTCCACCTGGCGGATCTCTCCCAGCCGCGCGTGGTTCTCCGGGGTGTCGAGCTCGGGGACGACGATCTCGCCGTTCTCGCCATACGTGCAGGTCACGAAGACGACGCGATCGCCCGCCGCGGCGTACCGGGCCATGACGCCGCCGGTGGTGATGGTCTCGTCGTCGGGATGCGCGTGGACGGTCATCAGGGTCAGGCGAGGGGTCATGGCGCGCATGGTAGCCGCGAACGCCCGATGGGTCCCGCGCGCAGACGGACGCGCCGTGCAGCCACCGCGCCGCCCTGCCTCGCCGGCCCGCCGGGGCACGGCCGTCTCTCCCCCGCGACCCACCGCGTGAACGCCCCGGCCCGATCGTGTCCCGACCGGTACGATGCGGCCGAGCGGTTGGTCCGCCTTCCCGATAACGCTCGCCAGGAGCTGGGAGCGCCCGTGAGAGACCCGATCCAGGGACACGCGATCGGCACGCCGCCCGAGTCGGCCGGCGCGACCTCCTCTACCCGGAAGTAGCCGCGTACCAGCCCAGCGGTCCGCTGGCTCACCCGCACCGCGCCCGGCGGTGCCGCGGCCTG
>DAIDTV010000335.1:478-2250 GCA_027457005.1 Chloroflexota bacterium | reverse complement strand
AACTGGGGCGTGACCCGGCGCCCCACGTCGTCGAGCACGCCGACCACGCCGATCTGCGCCGTGGGGACGATGCGGCCGTCCGGCGATTCGTTGTAGAGGCTCACGTTGCCGCCGGTGACCGGAAGCCCGAGCGCCCGGCAGGCATCGCCCACGCCACGGACTGCCTCGGACAGCTGCCAGAACGCCTCGGGTTTCTCCGGGTCGCCGAAGTTCAGGCAGTTCGTGACCCCGAGCGGCCGCGCGCCGGTGACCAGCACGTTCCGGCTGCACTCCGCGACGGCAAGCGCCGCGCCGAGGTACGGGTCGAAGGCGCCGACGCCTGCCACCGCGTCGGTCGCGCAGGCGAGCCCCTTCGAGGTCCCCTTGATCCGCAGGATTCCCGCGGCACGCTCGCTCGCCTCCACGGTGTCCGAGCCGACCGTGGCGTCGTACTGGGTGGTCACCCACGCGCGGCTCCCCAGGTTCGGGCTCCCGAGGAGGCCGCGGAGCACCGCCCCGGGATCCATGCCGCGCACCGGCAGGTGATCCGACGCCGATTCGGGCGCGCCGGGAGCGGGGGCCTGCCGCCGGTGGGTCGGGGGTTGCGCGGGCCGGTCGTACACGATCGCGTCGCTGGTGAGCGCCGCCGCCGGGATGGCGGCGAGCACCTCCGTCGTCGGACGCGGCATCCCGCGCTCGTCGACCCCGCCCGTCACGACGGTGACCAGGCCGTCCTCGGTGACGCGCCCGATGACGGCCGCGGGGAGGCCCCAGCGCCCGCAGACCTCGACGACCTCGTCGAGCCGCTCGGGCCGCACGATCGCCAGCATCCGCTCCTGCGACTCGCTGATCATCACCTCGAACGGGGCCATCCCCTCCTCGCGCCGCGGGATCGCGTCGAGGTCCACCAGGATGCCCGTGCCGGCACGGTCGGCGGTCTCGGAGACCGCGCAGGTGATGCCGGCGGCGCCCAGGTCCTGGAGCCCCTCCACGAGCCCGCGCCGGATCAGCTCGAGGCTGGCCTCGATCAGCAGCTTCTCGGCGAACGGGTCGCCCACCTGCACGCTGGGCCGCTTCGAGGGATCGTCCTGGCCGAACGTGGCGCTCGCCAGCACCGAGGCGCCCCCGATGCCGTCGCGGCCCGTGGCCGAGCCGAAGAGGACCGCCAGGTTGCCGGGCCCCGGCGCCGCCGCCCGGGTGAGGTGGCGCTCCTCCAGCAGCCCCACCGCCATCACGTTGACCAGCGGGTTGCCGCCGTACGACGGGTGGAACACCAGCTCGCCGCCGATGGTGGGCACGCCGACGCAGTTCCCGTACCCGCCCACGCCGCGCACCACGCCCCGCACCAGGTGCCGCGTGCGCGGCTCCGCCGGATCGCCGAACTTCAGGCCGTCCAGCACCGCGATGGGCCGGGCGCCCATGGTGAAGATGTCGCGCAGGATTCCGCCGACCCCGGTCGCGGCGCCCTGGTATGGCTCCACCGCGCTGGGGTGGTTGTGCGATTCGAGCTTGAAGGCGACCGCGAGCCCGTCGCCGATCGACACGACCCCGGCGTTCTCGCCCGGACCGGCCACCACGTCCGGCCCGGCCGTGGGGAGCGTGCGCAGGAGGATCTTCGAGCTCTTGTACGAGCAGTGCTCGCTCCACATCACGCTGAACATCGCGAGCTCGAGGTCGTTCGGGTCGCGGCCGAGCCTCGCCCGGATCTCGTCGAGCTCGAAATCGGTCACGCCGAGCTGCCGGTGCAGCGGCACGGGTGCGGCCGGGACCACGCGCGGTGTGTCCGTGGCGGT
>DAIDTV010000335.1:0-468 GCA_027457005.1 Chloroflexota bacterium | reverse complement strand
GGGAACCGCGTCCGCGGCGCTCTCGACGACCGAGCGCAGCAGGAGCAGGCCGTCGTCCGAGCCGAGCAGCGCCTCCGCCGCCCGCTCCGGGTGCGGCATCAGCCCGCACACCCGGCCCCCGGCGTCCAGCACGCCGGCGATGTCGTGGAGCGACCCGTTGGGGTTCCCCTCCGGCGCGGCGTAGCGGAACAGGACCTGGCCGGAGGCCTCGAGCCGGTCGAGGTCGTCGTCCGGCAGGTAGTAGCAGCCCTCGCCGTGCGCGACCGGCATCCGGAGCAGCATCCCCTCCGGCACCGCCCGGGTGAAGGGCGTGTCGCGCCGCTCCACGGAGAGACGCACCCAGCGGTGCTCGAAGCGAAGCGAGGCGTTGCGGAGCAGCGCGCCGGGCACGAGCCCGGCCTCGGCGAGCACCTGGAACCCGTTGCAGATCCCCAGGACCAGGCCGCCCCGGGCCGCGTGATCGCGGAC
>DAIDTV010000334.1 GCA_027457005.1 Chloroflexota bacterium | reverse complement strand
GTCCTGCGGCAGCTCGCCCACGCGGACGGCGATCTTCTCGGGCTCCAGAGGCCAGTAGCCCGGGCCCAGGGTATCGCGCATCGAGAGGCCGTCGAACATGAGGTCGGTCATGCCCTCGAACGGGTGCCCGACCAGGCCCACCCGGGCGGTCCGGAGCCGCCGCCGCACCGCGGCCGCCTGGATCACCTCGCGAACCTTGTTGCGGCCCTCCGGATCGTCGAACCGCGACGTCACGATGGAGAAGTCGCGCCCGGTGCGGATCAGGACCGCCGTGAGCTCCGGCATCCCCGCCATGCCCGAGTTCAGCATCACGACGTCGAAGCCGTCCGACTCACCGAGCCGCGCGATCTGCTGCGTGTTCCAGACCAGCACCGGCGCCGTCGTGTCGATGAAGCAGCGGGCGGGCACGACCCCCTTGGTGTAGGCGAGTTCGACCGCGACGATGATGTCGACGTCCTCCGCGTTGAACAGGCGGGCCGCCGCGGCGGCATGGTGCTCCTCCTCGACGAGCCCCGCGTGCACCACGTCGCCGTACTCGCCGAGTGCCGCTGCGATCCGTGCCGCCGCTTCCGTGGCCGCGGGCCGCATGTGAGCGGTCTTGTTGTACGCATCCTCCAGCAGCGCCATCACCAGGACGCCGATCTTCGCCTTCGTCGCCACGTCGAACCCTCCGCTCTCTCTGGCCGCCGGCCGTCTCAGGATCCGGGAACCCGGCCGTCCGCCGTCTCTCCCGGCCAGCGGAAGAGCGGCCTGACGGCCTCGAACAGGTCGATATATCGCCGGTACCCGTCGTCGTACACCTCGCGCGTGGCCGGGTCGGGGTCGAACCGATCGCGGGGGCGGACGGCGACGCGACACGCTTCCTCCAGGCTTCCGAACGCTCCGGATGCCACGCCCGCCAGCATCGCATCGCCGCGGAGCGCCGCATCGCTGCCGTCCAGCGTGACGACCGGCAGGCCGCAGACGTCCGCCTTGATCTGGTTCCAAAGTGCGCTGCGGGCGCCCCCACCGTGCGACCGCACCTCCGCGGCCCGGGCGCCGGCCGTCGAGAGCAGCTCCAGGTTGCGCCGGAGCATGTACGCGACCGCTTCGAGGGTGGCCCTGACGAAGTGCTCCCGGCCGTGCCCCAGGGTGAACCCGAAGAAGACGCCGCGCGCCCGGGGCTCGTACTCGGGGCTGAACGCACCCGACAGGTGGGGCAGGAGGACGAGCCCGTCCGATCCCGGGGGCGCCGTGGCCGCGAGCTCGGTCAGGAGGTCGTACGCGTTCCGCCCCTCCGCCGCTGCACGGGCCACCTCCGCCTGCGCGAACCGGTCGCGGAACCAGGTCAGCGCCATGCCTCCGGTGGGGCACACCGGGCAGTACAGGTAGCGGCCAGGTGCGGAGTGCACGTACACGGGCGTCTGGCGGGTCGGATCGGCCCCGTGCCGATCGACCGAGGCCTGCAGCGTCAGCGCTCCCCCGGTGCTCTCCGACACCATGCCGGCCCCGACGTTCCCGACGCCGATCGCCCCGGCTCCCTGGTCCATGCCACCCGCCACGACCCGAACGGTGGGCGGCAGTCCCAGTGCCTCGGCGGCACGCGAGTGGAGCGTGCCAACCACCTCACCCGGTCTCGCCAGGTCGGCGAGTCGGTCGGGCGTCAGCTCGAGCAGGTCGAGCATCGGCTGCCACCACGTGTGCCGGACGATGTCGTACAGGAGGGACGTGCACTGGACGCCACCTTCCGTCACGAACCGGCCCGTCAGGCGGTGCAGGAGGAAATCCTCCACCAGCACGAAGCGCCGAGCCCGCGCGTAGAGGCCGGGCTCGTGGCGCTTCCACCAGAGGAGCTTGCACGCGGTCCACGTCGGCACCACGGCCGGGACGCCCGTCACGTCGTAGACCGTGTCCCGGTCGAAGCGGCCGGCGATCTCGTCCGCCTCATCCGAGGCCCGGTTGTCGAGCCAGACGATCGCCGGAGCCAGCGGCTCGCCGTCCTCCGACACCGGCACGACCGTCTCGCCCTGGCTGGACACCGCCAGCGCCCGGACGTCGGATCCTCGGGCCCCGGCCAGCTGGAGGGCACGACGGACGACCGGGACGAGCGTCGTCCAGTACGTCTCCGCGTCGAGCTCGGCCCGGACCGGTTCGGGGGTCAGTACCGCGTACTCGTCGGCGGCCACGGCGACCTGCGCGCCGGTGTCGTCGAAGACCCCGACCTTGAGCGACGTGGTACCTGCGTCGATGCCGAGCAGGAGGCCCATCTCAGGGTCAGACCGC
>DAIDTV010000333.1 GCA_027457005.1 Chloroflexota bacterium | reverse complement strand
CCCCTGCACAGCCCCGGGCGGCTTTTCAGGGCGCTTTCATGTCGGTCGCGGAAAGTAGCAAAGACGGCCCCACGCCAGGTGGGACCATCGTCCCGTGCCCCCGCGTCGATCGGGAAGGGTGGCCAACCTGGGTGTCGATGTGGCAGACTCTGCGCGTCATGACGCGCCGACACACGCGTCGGCCAGCCTGCTCATGCCCGTCGGTCGGTCCTCAGGGTTCATCGGACCGAGGGTCGGGCCGCGTGGAGGACGCGTGGTAGAGAGTGTCTGGAGCGAGCAGGAGCTCGTCCGGCGCTGCAAGGAGGGATCGGAGGCAGCGTATGCCGAGCTGGTTCGCCAGCACCGGCAGCGACTGCTCAACCTCGCGTTCCGCCTGACGAACAGCCGCGAGACCGCCGAGGACGTGGTCCAGGAGACCTTCATCGCCGCCTTCCGCGGCATGGAGCGCTTCACGCCACGGCCCGCGCTCGCCCCCTGGATCACCACCATCTGCGTGCGCCTCGCCGGTCGTGCCGGCGAGCGTCGGTCGGCCACGCGCATCGCGTCGCTGGACCAGCTGGCGGAGATGGACTCGCCCGCGGCCCTCACCGCGCTGTTCGGCGGGTCGGACGGCGACGGCCGCGACCCCCACGCCGCCGCCGAGGCGTCGGAACTCCGCCAGGCCCTCACCGGCGCCATCGCCACGCTACCGTACAAGCAGCGCGCGGCGGTGGTCCTCAGGTTCGTGTCGGGGCTCGAGTACGCAGACGCCGCGCAGGCGATGGACGTGCCGCTCAACACCTACAAGAGCCACCTGCTCCGCGGCACGCGCCAGCTCCGCGACGTGCTTCAGCCCCTCATGCAGCGGCCGGGTTGGGAGCCGATTGAGCCGAGCGGCACGGGCTCCGCGGCCCACGGGGAAGACCACCCAGCCGATGGGGGACGGTCTTCCGAGCGCGCGATCGGACGGGCGATCCCGGTGGTCGACGAGATGCCGATGGCGGCGGCGCCCGATGGGTTCCGGCCGGACCGCGCGGGCCGCGCCGCCTGATCGACGGCGGAACTTCGGACACGCGGCCTTCGATCAGCCGCGGCCCACGGCCCTCGTGCGCGGGGGCGATCGTCGTGGATCGTTCGTCTCGCGGACGGTGAGGTAGGCGCCCGACCGTAACGACACGAGGCGGGGCAGGTCGGAGCGCAGGCGTTCTGCGCGGCGGACTTCGATCCGGGCTGGCCGCGCGGGCACCGGAAACGGCGAACTCCACGTGTCCGGCCCGAACAGGTGACGGCGCAGCACGCGCGCCTGCCGTGCCGACGTCTCGGAGGAAGCCGGCTCGTCGAGTGCGAGCTCAAGCGCACGCCGAACCGGAACTGGCCAGCGGTCCCAGGGCGTGTGCGCGCGCAGCAGCGCCACTGCGCCGGTCAGCGTCCGCTCCTCGTCCTCGATCGCCTGCTCGACGATCACCTGCTCCGTTTCCTCACGCTGCATGGTGCGCCTCGCGCAGATCCTCCTTCAGCTCGTCGCTGACGGCGAGCTCGTCAATGATGCGCGCCGACGGAAGCGCATAGTGCGCGGCGAGGCTGCCGACAAGGGCGTCCGCGATGCCGGGGATCGCCTTGCGATCACCGATGCCTGCCAGCAGCGTGTTGAAGCGCGCCACGATGGCGTCCGCGCCCGTGTGCGGGGCGATTAGCGGCAGGTCGTCGCTGTCGCGCCTGCGGCCGGACGCGACCTTCAGGACGTACAGGTCCTCGACCGAGAGTGCCCGAACCGCGTACGTGCGTCCGGACGCGCTGACGATGTGCGTGATGAGGGGCGCCTCGGCGAGGTCGCGGATCATGATGAGGCCCCAGATGTTCTCGACCGTGGTCACGTCCAACCGGAACTGCGGGCCGTAACGGCCGCGGTACTCGGCCTCCACCTGGGCCACGCATGCCTCGCTGGCCGTGGGCGTGTAGGCGTCCACGTCCAGTGACTCAGCACGGATCCCGTGCGCCGCCATCGCGCTTCCCCCGACCAGGACGACGACACCCCCAACCGCCTCTCCGCGCTGCTCGGAGACCTCGATCAGCCGACGCACCACGTCGAGGGGAGCCGGCCACTCGATTGACACGTAGCTGCCTCCCGCCGCATCGGCCACCTGCCTCCGACCGACCTCGGGGCGAAGGGTACATCCAGTGCCCCGGTGAGATGGGACGGGACGCAACGGAACCCTGGCCATGCGCGCCGGCCTGGATCATGTTGAGCTGCCGCTTTGCATGGTCTACCATCATGAAACATGAAGATG
>DAIDTV010000332.1 GCA_027457005.1 Chloroflexota bacterium | reverse complement strand
CACTGGTAGTGATCGCCGCGCTCATCGCGGCCACGCTCGCGTCGGCGGGGACCTACGCCGCCCTGGACATGTCGGGGACCATCAACCATCCGGCACCGGTGACGGCGGCCAACACGACACCCACGGCGACGGGCTCCCCGGCCCAGCAGGTCGTGATCGACGAGCAGTCGGCGATCGTGAAGGCGGCGCAGATCGTGAGCCCCGCGGTGGTGACCATCACCACGCAGCAGCAGGCGAGCGCGCTCGATCCGTTCTCGCTGCCGGCGACCGGCGTCGGCTCGGGCATCATCTACAACTCCAGTGGGTGGATCGTCACCAACCATCACGTGGTCGCGGGGGCGACCAACAACCAGGTGCAGGTCCAGCTCAAGGACGGCCGCACCTTCACCGGCACCGTGTACGGCCTCGACACGCTGACCGACCTGGCGATCGTGAAGATCACCGGCTCCAACCTGCCGGCGGCACCGATCGGCGACTCGGGATCGCTGCAGCCGGGTCAGCTGGCCGTGGCGATCGGCAGCCCGCTCGGCACGTTCACCAACAGCGTCACCTCGGGGATCATCAGTGCGCTCGGCCGCCAGATCCAGGTCACCAACGACCAGACGGGACAGCCGGTCACGCTGCACAACCTGATTCAGACCGACGCCGCGATCAACCCCGGCAACTCCGGCGGCGCGCTGGTCGACTCGGCGGGGCAGGTCATCGGCATCAACACCGCGACCGCGACGACGGCCCAGGGGATCGGCTTTGCCATCCCGATCAACATCGCCCGGCCGATCATGGCGCAGGCGGTGGCCGGCCAGCCGCTGACCCGCCCGTGGATCGGGATCCACTTCACCTCGCTCGACCCGCAGGCACAGCAGCAGCTCAAGACGCCGATCGATTACGGCGCGTTCATCGGCCCCGCCGACGCCACGTCCGGGCAGCCGCTGGTCGAGCCGGGCAGCCCGGCAGCCACGGCGGGCCTGAAGGCGGGTGACATCATCACCGCGCTCGACGGCCAGCGCGTGGACGTGGCGCACCCGCTCGACATGCTGCTGGTGACGCACTCGCCGGGCCAGACGGTCGAACTGCAGGTGCTTCGCAACGGCCAGCAGCTCACGTTGAAGGTCACGCTCGGAACGCGCCCGGCCAGCGCCGCGGAGCAGTAGACCAGGCGGACTCGCGCCGGACGGTCGGGGGTTCGGGCCGGCGGTCTGGCCGTTCGGGCCGGCGGTCGGGCCGTTCGGGCCGGCGGTCTGGCCGTTCGGGCCGGCGGTTCGGCGGTTAGGGCCGGCGGTCTGGCGGTTCGGCGCTATCGCACGCCAGGGGAGCCTAACGCGGGGTCGGCGCGATCTTGGGCAGGTCGGAGACGCGGTAGTCGGGCACATTCGTGCGTGTATGAGCGGTCGCAGGTTCAGTTTCCGATCACCGCGCACGCCGCTGTCCGCGTAGTGCTCACCCGGTGTGCGACAGAGGGAGTTCCGGCCCACTGGCCCGCTGTTGCGCACCTGGTGGGCAGCAGAGCAAGTTCCGGCCGTCCGTCCGGATAGCGCTCACCTGGCGTGCGTCATCGGGCAGGCGGGGCCGAAGTGCGCGGGCAGGCGGGGCCGAAGTGCGCGGGTAGGCGTGGCCGGACCGAGCGGGCAGCGGTGAGCGGCGCCGGCGTCAGCGCCGCCGGTCGCCCTCCGACCGCGTCCGCCAGATCTCGACCTCTGCGTGGTCGATCTGTCCGCTCACGGGCACGCGCATCTTCCGCACCCGGACGCCGACCTCGTTGACCGGCAGCACCCGGAGGAGTTCGTGCGCGATCCCCTCGGCGATCGCCTCCACCAGCCGGAAGTTCGTCGACTCCACCAGTTCCCGCGCGATCTCGAAGGCCCGCTCGTAGTCGACCGTTCGCTCGAGATCGTCGTCGACGCCGGCCGGCTGCAGGTTGAGCAGCAGCTCCACGTCGACCTCGAACGGCTGCGGCTGCGACCGCTCCTCGTCGGTGTAGCCGTGCCGGCCCGAGAACACCATCCGCCGGAGCACGATCCGGTCCGTCAAGCGCCGACCTCCTCTCCAGTTCGCAGGATCGCATCGCACATCCTGGCGACGCGCACGTTCTCCCGGACGTCGTGCACGCGCACGATGTCCACCCCGGCCGCGATCCCCAGCGCGGTCGTGGCGAGTGTTCCCTCGAGCCGCTCGCCGGCCGCAACCCCACCCAGCACGTGCCCGATGGTGGACTTGCGGCTCGTACCGAGCAGGATGGGCCTTCCGAGCACCCGCAGCGCGGCCAGATCGCGCAGC
>DAIDTV010000331.1 GCA_027457005.1 Chloroflexota bacterium | reverse complement strand
GTAGGCCATCGCCGGGCACGCGGCCGCCGGGCGAGGGCCGGCACGTGGCCATCGCCGGGCACCCGGCCGCCTGCCCTACACTGGACGCCAGATGGGAAGCGTGCCTGACCCCGGCCCTCGACCGGACCACCCCGACGTGACCCCTGGTCTTCTCCCGTCGCGTCCACTCCGCATCGCGATCGTCGCCGCGAATACCTTCGAGCACGATTCGCGGCTGCTGCGTACGGGTCGCGCGCTGGCCGCCGACTGGCACCGGGTGACGCTGCTGGCTTTCTCCGCCCCGGGCCTCCCGTCCCGCGAGGAGCTGGGGGACGGGCTCGACCTGCGGCGTCTCGACGTGGATCGCCGGGTGACCGCCGCGTTCAGGCCCCGCTCGCCCCGCCTGCGCCGCGGGATCGCCCGGATCCTCGGGTTCCCGGCTGCGGCAACGGCCCTGCCGCCGTCCGCGGTGCGGGGTGCGGACCGGCTGCGTTCCCCGCTGCGGCGCCTGGTCGAGATCGCGGCTCACCAGCGGCGCGTCGGGCCGTGGCGCGACGCCGTCCTGTCCGCGGTGCCCGATGCGGACGTGTACCACTGCAAGGCCCTGATCGCCCTGCCCGTGGTCGGCGGCGCCGCCGCGAGGGCCGGCGCGCGATTTGCCTACGACCTGGCCGATCTGCACACGGAGGCCGCGCGGATCGCGCGCATGCCCGCCCCGGTGCGCGCGATGGTCCGGCGCCGGGAGGCCGGCTGGGTGCGCCGCGCGTCGCTGCTCACCGCCGTGAGCCCCGGCGTGGCGCGCGAAGCCGCCCGCCGGTTTCACGTGCCGGAGCCGGTCGTCGTCCTCAACTGTCCGCCCGCGTGGCGTCCGGACGATCCGGCGCCGCCCACCTCGGATCTCCTGCGGGACGCGACCGGGATCACCGCCGGGCGCCCCATCGTGCTCTACCAGGGCGGGTTCAGCGTGGATCGCGGGATCGAGGAGCTGGTCGCGGCACTCGACCAGGAGGCGTTCCGGCGGCTCGACGTGGCGGTGGTCCTGCTGGGGTACGGCAGGCTGCGCGATCAGCTCGGGGCCGCGGCAGCCCGTCGCCCGGGACGGTTGTTCGTGCTCGATGCCGTGCCGCCCTCGCAGCTGCTCGAGTGGACGGCCTCCGCGGATCTTGGCTACGTGGGGCAGCCGGGCCGCACGCTCAACCAGCGCCTGAACCTGGCCAACAAGCTGTTCGAGAGCATCATGGCCGGCGTGCCCGTCCTGGTCGCCGAGGGGACCGAGCATGCCCGCCTGGTGGCGTCGGAGGGGCTGGGCGCGAGCTGCGCGATCGCGCCGGCGTCCATAGCCCGGGCCGCGGCCACGCTGCTGGAGCGCCCGGCGGCGGACCGGATCGCGCTGCGCCGCCACTGCCGCACGGTCGCCCTCGAGCGCTACACGTGGGAGCGGCAGCAGGCCGGGCTTGTCCGCGCCTACCGGGCGCTGGCCGGCTGCGTGGGGTCCGGCGGCGCGCCGGTGCCGTGGGCGGGCGCCACCGTCGAGGACCTCGCGGCGACGTTGGCGAACGTGGCCCTGGCGAACGCGACCCTGGCGAACGCGCCGGTGGTGGAGGCTGCGGTGGTGGAGGACGCCCCGTGAGCCGCATCGTCATGTTCGTCTTCAACGACTGCACCACCGACGCGCGCGTGCTGCGCGAGGCGGGGAGCCTGGTCGAGGCGGGCCACCAGGTCACGGTCATGGCGCGGCCCCGCAACGTTGCCTCGACCACGGTGGAGCGCGAGCGCCGCGATGGGTTCGAGATCGTCCGGATCCCGCTGCCGCAGGGCTGGAAACGCTGGTACGTGCTGGGCCGCTACCCGTGGCGGGCTCGCGGCTGGATCCGGTTCCGCTACGCCTACGACGCGAAGCGCGGCCCGAAGGGCTGGGCCGAGGCCGTGGCGGTCACGCCGGTCGCCCTGGCCTGGATCGGCTGGATGCTCGTCCGAGCCCCCTTCTACCTCGCCTTCAGGGCGGCACGCGGCGGACGGGCCCAGCCGGGCGGGGACACGCTCGACTGGCTGACCCGCTGGCAGTACTCGATCGTGGGGTGGGCCCACGCCGCCGCCGCGGCTCCCGAGGCGGACGCGTACCACGGGCACGACCTCTCGGGACTGCCCGGGGCGGTTGCCGCCGCCGCACGCCACGGCCGGACCGCACCCGGCACCCGCCCCGCGCTGGTCTACGACAGCCACGAGATCTACGTCGAGTCGGGTCGGATCGCGAAGCTGCCGGGCTGGGTGCGCCGGATCCTGGCGCGCCGGGAGCGCGGGTGGGTCGACCGGGTC
>DAIDTV010000330.1 GCA_027457005.1 Chloroflexota bacterium | reverse complement strand
TCCATGACGCGTCCCGGGGCGCTCGCGTACACCTGCAGGATCGTGTTGTAGGCCTTCGGATCGCCACCGACCAGGTAGATGTCGACGACGTGGAGGACGACGAAGAGCCAGATGGCGACCCCGCTGATGCGGTGGAACGCCCAGGCGAGCATCCCCTCTCGAGCCCGGTACCGGAGCAGCATGGCGCATCCGAGGTGTGCGGACCGTCCGGCGGTCAGGCCGGCGGGCGAGAGCCCGGTCCGGACGCGGGTCGGGAACGTCGATCCGCGTCACGCCTGCCTCCGGTCGCGCCCTGGGACACGCTGCCGGGGAGGGATCGGGCGTGAACTGCCATATCCGCGCATTCTAGCCACGCGCGGACCGCCGCAGGACCCCGGATCGACACTCGCGGCGTCGCGCACCCATGCCGCCGGACCGGGATATGCTGCGCCGGGCAGGCGTCGCCCGGTGCTCGATGGAGGCGGTGATCGGTTGTGAAGCTCCAGGAATTCCATGCGCGCGAGTTGCTCGCGGCGGCCCGCGAACTGCTCTCCGCCGGCGCGCAGGGGGTCGTGGTGAAGGCCCAGGTGCTCGTCGGGGGCCGGGGCAAGGCCGGGGGCGTCAAGCTCGCCGCCACCGCCGACGACGCCGAGCGGGTCGCCGGCCAGATCCTGGGCATGACGATCAAGGGGATCGTGGTGCGCAAGGTCCTCGTGGCGCCCGCGTCCGACATCCGCCACGAGTACTACCTGGGCGCCGTCCTCGACCGCGCGGCGCAACGGATCCTGGTGATGGGCTCCGCCGAGGGCGGCGTCGAGATCGAGCAGGTCGCCAGGGAGAAGCCGGAGGCGATCGTCCGAGTGCACGCGCACCCGCACCTGGGCCTCCTGGACTTCCAGGCGCGCGAGGTCGCCCTGGCCCTCGGGCTCACGGGGCCGTACCTCGCCGACGCGGTCGCCATCGCCCAGGGCCTGGTGCGGGTGATGCTCGCCAACGACGCCGACCTGGTGGAGGTCAACCCGCTCGCGATCGTGCGCGAGCGTGGCGCCGACGGGAGCGAGCGCGAGCGCCTGGTCTGCCTGGACGCCAAGATCACCCTCGACGACTCCGCGCTCTCCCGGCACCCCGACCTGGAGGCCCGGCGCGACCTCGACGAGGAGGATCCGGCCGACACCGAGGCGCGCGAGCAGGAGATCAACTTCATCCACCTCGACGGGTCGATCGGCTGCCTGGTGAACGGCGCCGGGCTGGCGATGGCCACCATGGACCTGGTCAAGCGCGCGGGCGGCGAGCCGGCCAACTTCCTCGACATCGGCGGCGGCGCGAAGGCGGACACGGTCGCGGCCGCCATGCGCCTGATCCTGGCCGACCCGAAAGTACGGGTGATCCTGGTCAACATCTTCGGCGGCATCACGCGCGGAGACGAGGTGGCGCGCGGCCTGGTCGAGGCGCGAGCGCAGCAGTCGCGGGAGGTGCCGATGGTCGTGCGGATCGTCGGCACGAACGCCGAGGAGGCCCAGCGGATCCTCCGCGAGGCGTCGTTCCAGACCGCCGAGAGCCTGGAGGCGGCCGCCGAGCAGGCGGTGGCGGCGGGACGCGCGATCGGCGCAGCAACGGGAGGAGCCGGGCGATGAGCATCCTGGTCGGCCGCGACACGCGGCTCGTCGTCCAGGGGATCACGGGACGCGAGGGCGAGTTCCATTCCCGGCAGATGCAGGCCTACGGCACGCGAATCGTGGGCGGCACCCGCTTCGGCAAGGGCGGCCAGCGGGCGCTCGACGGGACGGTGCCGGTCTTCGACACGGTGCGCGAGGCCGTCCGCGAGGCGGGCGCCAACACCAGCATCATCTACGTGCCGGCCCCGTCGGCACCGGACGCGATCCTCGAGGCCGCCGACGCCGGGATCGAGCTCATCGTCTGCATCACGGAGCGCATTCCCGCCCTCGACATGCTCCGGGTCATGCCGGTCGTGCGGGAGGCCGGGGCCCGCCTGATCGGGCCGAACTGCCCCGGCGTGACGTCGCCCGGCCGGGCCAAGGTCGGCATCATCCCGGGCTCCATCCACCGGGAGGGGCCGGTCGGGCTGGTCAGCCGGTCGGGCACCCTGACCTACGAGGTCGTGCAGGCGCTGACGGACGCGGGCATCGGCCAGTCGACGTGCGTCGGCATCGGTGGTGACCCGGTCATCGGCACCACCCTGACGACCAACGGCACCATCTCGGGCAACACGATCGACTCTGGCGATGTGACCTCGCCGACGATCGTGGCCTACAGCTACCACATCACGTCCCTCGGGGCGGCCGCCTGCTTCCACTACATCC
>DAIDTV010000329.1 GCA_027457005.1 Chloroflexota bacterium | reverse complement strand
AGGCCGCGGCCGGGCGGGGCGGTGGCGCACCCGACGCGGCGCGGCCTGGCGAGCTCCAGGCCGAGCAGATCCTGCTCGAACTGCCCGTGGGGGTGGTGACGGTCGGCCGGCACTGGGAGACACTGCGGATCAACCCGGCGGCACGGCGGCTGCTCGCCATCCATGGCGCCGCGCTCGGCGACGACTTCACCCACCTCGCGGAGACCCTCCCCGCGGCGGCCCTGCGTGGCGCCCTGCGCGGCGCACTACAGGGAGACGCCAGCACCACCGTGTGGGAGACCCTCACGCCGGACCTTCTGACCGGCAGGCCGCGCCACCTCGAAGTCACCTGCGTACCCTTCCGCCAGCGGCCCGGCGACCCAGTCGCCGGCGCCCTGCTCCTCGTCAGCGACGCGAGCCCCGCGGCGGACGAGCGCGCGGCGGTGCCGATCCTGCGCCAGCGACTCCAGCAGGCGATCGACGAATCGCAGCGGCTCCTTGCGCTGAACCAGGAGGTCACCGCCGCCAACGACCAGCTCCGCGTGACGAACGAGGAACTGCTGATGGGCGCCGAGGACGCCCAGGCGGCGCGCGAGGAGGCCGAGACCCTGACCGAGGAGCTGCAGGCTTCCAACGAGGAACTCGAGACCCTCAACGAGGAGCTCCAGGCGAGCGTCGAGGAGCTCAATGTCGCCAACGAGGATCTCGCCACCAGGACCGACGAGCTGGCCGCCCAGGCGGCCGCCCTGGCGACGCAGGCGCAGGAGCTGGCCCAGGAACGCGACCGGATGAAATCCATCCTGCACGGGATGGCCGACGCGGTCCTGGCCGTGGATGCCGAGGGCCGGGCCGTCATGTGGAACGAGGCCTACGAGGCGACCTTCGGAGACCCCTCGGTTCCCTTCGTCCCCGAGGATGAGCACAGTCAGCCGCTCGACGCGGAGGCGTGGCCCCAGCAGCGTGCCCGACGCGGCGAGTCCTTCAGCATCGAGTTCTCGATGCGTGGCCCGGACTGGGCCCGGCGGTGGTTCGAGGCGAGGGGCTCAGGGCTGCAGCTGCCGATCCCCGGCTGGGCCGGGGTGGTCGTGATCCGCGAGGTGACCGAGCGGAGCCTGCGGGCGCTCCAGGAGCAGTTCATGATCGCGGCGAGCCACGAGCTGCGTACGCCGATCGCGGCCCTCCACGGGTACGTCCAGCTGCTCGCACGGCGGCTCGACCCCGCCGCCGACGAGACCGCCGCCCGCTACGCGGCGAGCGCCCTGTCCCAGACGCGGCGACTCGGCGGCCTGACCGATCGGCTCTTCGATCTCAGCCTCTTCACGCTGGACCGGGTGACCCTGGAGCGCGAGCCGATCGATCTCGTGGCCCTCGCACGGCGTGTCGCCGAGATGACGGCCGTCCTGGCGGACGGCACGACCGTCGAAGTCCACCAGTCACCACGACGGCTGGTGGTCGACGGCGACCCCGGGCGCATCGAGCAGGTCCTCAGCAACCTGATGACCAACTCGCTGATCCACGGGGAAGCCCGGCGCCTGGACGTTACCCTCCGGCGGGTCGGGCCGTGGGCCGAGATCGCCGTGGCCGACGACGGCCGGGGAATCCCCGCCGACGAGATGCCCGGCCTGTTCGATCGCTTCACCCGCGCGGGCCAGCCCCGCGAGGGGGTGCGGGTGGGTCTCGGCCTCGGCCTCTTCCTTGCGCGCGAGATCGTGGTCGCCCATGGCGGGTCGATCGAAGCCTCATCGGAGGTCGGGCGCGGGACCACGATCACGGTCCGGCTGCCGATGCCGGCCGGACAGAGCCGCGCATGATCAGCCTGGTCATCGTGGAAGACCATCCGGCGATCGCGGAGGGGCTCGCGGCGCTGCTGGGCAGTGAGCCGGACGTGCACATCGTGGGGACGGCCGGTGACCGGACCCACGCCCAGGCGCTTATCGAGCGCTACCAACCGGACGTGGTCCTGTGCGACGTCATGCAGGCCGGCCTCGACGGCGGGCTCGAGCTCCTTGCCGACTTCGCCGGCCGGAAGCCCGCGCCCGCGTTCGTCATGTACAGCGCCTACAGCAAGGCGAGCTTCATGGCCAAGGCGATCGCCCGCGGCGCTGCCGCCTACGTCTCGAAGCTGGAGTCCGCCGAGGAGATCCTCCGCGTCATCCGGGAGGCCGCACGGGGACGCCGCGTGTTCGCGCCCGACGCCCTGTCGGCCGCGCGCGGCGCGCTCCGCGCGCCCACCCCCCGCGAGCTCGAGACGATCGACCTGCTGGCCCGCGGTCGTACGAACGAGGAGATCGCGGCCGCCCTCTCGATCCAGGTCAAGACCGTGGAG
>DAIDTV010000328.1 GCA_027457005.1 Chloroflexota bacterium | reverse complement strand
ATCGCATCGATCCGGCACGGCCGGCCGAACACGTGGACCGGGAGGACCGCCCGCGTCCGTTCCGACGCGGCGCCTTCCAGCAGGTCGGGATCGATCCCGAGACTGTCCTCCTCGATGTCCACGAAACGGGGCACCGCCCGCTCGTACAGGATGCAGTTTGCCGAGGCTACGAAACTGAACGGGGTGGTGATCACCTCGTCGCCTTCGCCGATGTCGAGGGCCCGGACGGCTAGGTGGAGCCCAGCTGTGCCGCTCGAGCACGCCACTCCCTCACTGCGGCCGGCCAGTGCCGCGATCCCTTCCTCGAAGCGGCGCGCGAAGTCTCCCATGGCCAGAATGTCGCTGGAGAGCACCTGCGTGACGAGTTCCAGCTCGCGGCGGCCGATGTTCGGCCTGGCCAGCGGAATGGAGCGACCGGCGACGCGAGCCGTGGTGGACATCGGGCCTCCTCGACCAGCGGTAACCGGTCAAGCCTACCTCGCCACCTCGTCAGGGGATCGTGCTGGTTGGCCTGGCTGTACAGGGCAGTGCGACCCGCCCGGGTGGATCCGGCAGCTGCTCAGATCGAAATCCCAGCGCGCCAGCGGCGAGACCTGGGCCGCTCGGCGACGGATGACTGGATGGCCGCTCCCTGGCGTCTACTCGGCCGTGCCCCCCGGTTCCGGTGCGTGCACCTCGACGCTGCCCAGGCCACGCTGCGAGAGCGCGGCGCGCAGCTGGTCGGGGGTGCCGGCCAGGATGGGGAACGTGCCGTAGTGGATCGGCATGACGTCGGTCACGCCGAGTAGCTCGACCGCCAGCGCGGCCCCGCGCGGATCCATGGTGTAGTGGCCCCCGATCGGCAGCAGCGCGAGGTCGGGGTGCCACAGCTCGCCGATGAGGCGCATGTCGCCGAAGACGTCGGTGTCGCCGGCGTGGTAGATGCGGTAGCCGTTCTCGAGCTCGACCACGAACCCGGCGGGGTCGCCGAGATACATGGGGGCCTCGAGCTGGGCGTTCCAGTCGCCCGCCGAGTGGACCGCGGTCACCATTGTCACCTTCAGCCCGGCCGCCTCGAAGGTGCCGCCCTTGTTCATGCCGGTCACGGCGTCGTTGCCGCCGGGGAGCCGGCGCCCCAGCCAGAGGCTCATCTCGTGGATGCAGGGCCAGGCCGGCCGGGTCCGGCTCGCGATCGCGACCGCGTCGCCCATGTGGTCGCTGTGGCCGTGGGTGACGAGCAGCAGGTCGCAGCGGTCGACCGACGCTGCCGGGCGCGGCGACTTCGGGTTCCCGAACCAGGGGTCGATCAGCACGCGCTTCCGCCCCGGCGTCTCCACCTCGACGCACGCGTGCCCGTACCAGCGGATCGTCGTCTCGCGATCGAGCGCCATCGCGCCACCCCCAGCAGCAGTGTCGTTGGGGCCGCCACGCGACGTCGCTCCGGGACGGAGGCGCTCCGCCCGGGGGACCTCGCCACGGCCGTGCCGCGTCCATCCTAGCCGGTCCACGGCTACACTCCCGTGCGTGGCAGGGCTGGCGATCGGCGAGAGCCTCGCGTACATCAACTGGACCGTGCTGAGCGCGCTCGCCGTGGGCTCGTTCGCGGCGGTGGTCCTGCTGCGCCTGCGGACCGACGCCACGCGCGGGTTCCTGGGCTTCACGGCGTTCTGCTCTGCGGTGCTGGCGGCGCTTGCCTTCCTGGCCGACACGGCGCTTCCCGCGCCCTCCTCCACGCTGGCGATCGTGGCCTCGCCCGGGCTCGACCTGCCGCGACGCGTCGCGCTGGCGGCGCTCGCGGCCCTGGCGCTGGCGTACGTGGTGGGCCTGGCCCGCAACCGGCGGGCACCGCTGATCGGGATCGGCGGGGTGCTGGCCGGCGTGGCCGCCCTGGGGATCGCCGCGTTCGGGTGGGCCGGTGGGTTCATGGGCGGCGTGCCGCTCACGGTACAGCTGGTGGCGCTGGCGGCGGCGCTCGGCGGTGTCCTCGCGGCGATGATCCTGGGCCACTGGTACCTGGTCACGCCACGCCTGTCGGAAGGGCCGCTGGTGCTCCTGGCGCGGGCGCTGACCTGGGTGGTGGGCGCGCAGCTGGCGCTGTTCGTGGCCTGGATGGCGACGGGGGCGGGCGACGGCCTTGCGCCGTTCGAGCCGCTGGTGGGGTCGTGGGCTCTGTTCGTCTGGCTGCGGCTGCTGATCGGGCTGCTGTTCCCGGTGGCGGTGACCTGGGGCGCGCTGCAGACGGCGCGGACGAGATCCATGGAGTCGGCCACGGGGCTGCTCTACATCGACGTGGGCGCGGTGGCGGCCGGGACGATCCTGGCGGCGGGGCTGTACTTCTGGGC
>DAIDTV010000327.1 GCA_027457005.1 Chloroflexota bacterium | reverse complement strand
GCGCGTCCGTCCGTGCCCGCGCGTTCGTCCGCGCCGGCGTCTCCTCCTGCACCTGCGGCGGCGAGTCCCCCCCCGGTGCCCGCCCGCGGCGCGCCGTCCGCCCCCGCGCCGGGGGTCCCCTCCGCCTAACCAGTTCCGGGTCCCATCCCGGCCGCAACGGACACCACGACCCCTGCCGGTCCCGGCGCGACCGACGACGACCTGCTGGGGCGGGTCCGCGCGGGCTGGCCGACGATCGTCGCCGCGCTCTCGCGGACCCCGCTCGTCAAGCCCCTTGCCGAGGTCTGCCGGCCCGTCCGCCTCGACGGCCGGGTGGTGGTCCTGGGGTTCCCCGAGGACAAGGCGTTCCTTCGCGAGAAGGCCGAGCAACGGCATGCCGCGTTCGAGGACGCGATCTCGACCGTGGTCGGCACCGAGCTCGGCATCCGCTGCGTGGCGACGAACCTGGAGGCGCTCCCGCCGCTGCCCCACGAGGCCATCGGACGCGAGAACCTCGACGCGGCGCCCCGCGTCTTCGCGGGCGACCTCGCTGACGCCGTGGATGTCGAGTGAGCGTCGCCCGGCCCCGCGCGGCGGATCGACTGAGGAGAGAGCGATGAGCTTCGGGAACCTGGCCAAGATGGCGCAGCAGATGCAGGCGCAGCTCGCGCGCGTGCAGGCCGAGCTGGACACCCTGCAGATCGAGGGTTCCGCCGGCGGCGGAGCCGTGAAGGCCGTCGTGACCGGCAAGCAGGATCTGGTCTCGATCTCGATCGACCCCGGCGTGGTCGATCCGGACGACGTCGAGATGCTGCAGGACCTGGTGGTCGCAGCGGTGAACGAGGCGATCGGCGCGGCCCGACGAACCGCCGAGCAGAAGATGTCGGCCGTCACCGGCGGCCTCCGGCTGCCCGGGATGTGAGGCGGTCGTGAGCGTCGTCGTCGAGCCCGTCGCCCGCCTCATCGAGGCGTTCGCCCGCCTCCCCGGCATCGGCCCGAAGACGGCGCAGCGGCTCACGTATCACCTGCTCCGCAGCCCCGAGGGCGAGGCGAGGGCGCTCGCCACGGCGCTCGTCGCGGTCAAGGAGCAGGTGGTGTTCTGCCAGTCCTGCTTCAACATCAGCACGGGCCCGCTCTGCCCCATCTGCCTGGACCCGGGGCGTGATGCCGTCCGGCTGTGCGTGGTGGAGGACGCGCTCGACGTCCTTGCGCTCGAACGGACCAGCGCGTACCGCGGCCGGTACCACGTGCTGCACGGCGCGATCTCACCGATGGACGGGATCGGGCCGGATCAGCTGCGGGTCCGCGAACTGCTCGACCGGGTTCGGGCGGCCGAAGCGGACGGCCAGCCGTTCGTCGAGGTGATCCTGGCCACCAACCCGACGCTGGAAGGGGAGGCGACGGCGCTCTACCTGGCCGAGCGCCTCGACGGTCACGTGGGGACCGTCACCAGGATCGCCCGCGGGATCCCGGTGGGCGGCGACCTCGAGTACGCGGACGAGGTCACCCTGGTGCGGGCGCTGCAGGGCCGGCGGGCGGTGGAGGAGGCCGCGGAGCGATGAGCAACCTGGTCGGCGAAATGCTGTTGCGCCTGTCCAAGGCGGGGGCCAGCCTCGTGCTCGGCGCCCTGCTCCTGTGGCTCCTGGTCTCGTTCGCCGGCGCGAGTCCGTCGGTGGAGCTTGCGCTCCTCTGCTGGCTCAGCGCGGCTGCCTTCATCCTCCTGGTGGAGGAGAGCCCCATCTGACCGTTTGACAGTGGGTGGCGCAGCCGCTAATGTCCCACATCGCGCCTGCCGGCAGACGGCGACGCGGGACTGACGGGACGGTCAGTTCGCAGGTGCTCCGGGGGAAGGCCCGTGAGGGCGGCCGGAGCGCCGGGTCCACACAGAGCGACCGTACCCCGTGTTCGCATGGCCGGCAGTGGCACCGAAACGCCGCGGGCCGTCCGCCCCGCCCCCGGGTGGGATGCGATGCGCGGTTGACACCACAGGCGCGAACCCTCAATATATGGGGGTTGCGCCCCGGGGCCTCCGACGGCACGGACGCTGCACCTTAACAAGTGAAGAGTGGCAGGAAATCCAGTAAACGTGAGCGGGTGACGAACCCCGAGATCAAGTCCGGCCGCGAGGTCGGCATCTTTTCGGAGAGTTTGATCCTGGCTCAGGATAAACGCTGGCGGCGTGCATGAGACATGTAAGTCGTACGAGTCTTCGGGCTTGCTCGGAGGCTAGTGGCGGACGGCTGAGTAACGCGTAGGTGACCTGCCCCGAAGTGGGGAATAACTGCCCGAAAGGGTGGCTAATACCGCATGTGGTGTCACGTTCGGTCGTGACTCCAAAGCAG
>DAIDTV010000326.1 GCA_027457005.1 Chloroflexota bacterium | reverse complement strand
CACCCTCGCCGCAGCCGGGTTTCGCGCCGGTCAGCCCGAGGACGTCGCGAAGCACCGAGAGGAGGCTTCGATCGGGCGCCAGCTGGAGCAGATGGTCGTGGCCGTTGACCGTCAGTCGCGTCGGTTCCTGCATCACCGGACTCTACCCCTGGGCCGCCGGGTCGGGCGGCCGCTCGCCGGCTCTCCAGTCGTGCCCGGCCACGCTCGCGGCAGGGACGGGCAGGCGCGCCTCGAACCGCGCGCCGCCCTCGGGCCGGTTGCCGGCGGAGATCGAGCCACCGTGGTGTTCCACAATCCACCGGGCGATCGACAACCCGAGGCCCGTTCCGCCGGCCGGCGCGTCGTCCGCCCGCCAGAACCGCTCGAAGACCTTGTCGAGATCCCCCTCGCGGATTCCCGGCCCGTCGTCGAGCACGTCGAGGGTCACCTCGTGCTCGCCGGGACGGACACGGACGAGCACCGTGCCGCCCGCCGGGGTGTGGGCGACCGCGTTGTCGACCAGGATCGTCACGAGCTGGCGCAGCCGGAGCGGGTCGCCCTCGACCGCGGCCGGGAGCGGGTCGACCACCACCGTCACGTCACGCTGGCCGGCGACCGGCGTGAGCGCTCCGGCCGCCTCGGCCGCGACATCGGCGAGATCCAGCGGCACGTGCTCCATGTCGACGACGCCCGAGTCGGTCCGAGCGAGCATCAGCAGGTCGTCGACGAGCGCCGTCAGGTGCCCCACCTCGCTCTCGATGTCGTCGAGCGCTTCGCCCACCTCCTCCACCGGCCGCGAGCGGTTGCGCCGCAGGTCGGCGGCGCTGGCCCGTATCACCGTGAGCGGCGTCCGAAGCTCGTGGCTCGCGTTGGCGGTGAACTCCCGCTGGCGGCGCAGCGCCTCCTGGCGGCGCCGGATCGATTCACGGATGGGGACCAGGGCGCGCCCCGAATAGACGTAGCCGGCCGCGATGGCCAGCAGCACGGCCCCCAGGCCGCCGATCACCAGCACGGAGACGAGCGTGCCGAGCAACCGATCCTGCGAGGTCTGGTCGCCCACCACCTGGACCACGTAGGTGCCGTCAGGACCCTTGACCGCGAGCGAGTAGATGCGAACCGGGATCCCGGAGACAGTGGCATCGCGGACGTCGCTGCCGGACTGCTGCGACGCGGCCACGCCGCCGGCGTCCGGCAGGCCCGCCGGAAGCCCGGAGGTGGCCGCGCCCTGCACCGCCCCGCCGGGTGCCACGATGAAGGCGACCGTCCCGCCCGCCTCACCGCCGAACGCGATGCCGACCTGGGGTCGCTGCGGGAACGCGCCGCTGCGGTCGATGAACTGGGCGATGTCCTCGGCCCGGTGCCGCAGCTGCGACGTGGCGCTCGAGTCCAGCGAGTTGGCCACGGCCGCGTACAGCGCGATCCCCAGGAGCGCCAGGATCAGGAGGGTCAGCCCGCCGCTCCACGCGATCAGCCGCCAGCGGGTGCGGCGGAGCAACGGCGCCTCCTCGGTCTCGGCCGCGACGTTGACCGCCGGGCCGCGCATCGCCGGGTGCGTCGCGGGATCAGTCTTCACGCAGTCGATACCCCACGCCGCGCACCGTCTCGACGCGGTCCGCGGCCGGACCGAGCTTGTCCCGCAGGAGGTGGATGTACGCCTCCACCGTGTTGGGCGTCAAGGCGACCCCATACGGCCACGCATAGTCCAGCAGCTGATCGCGGGTGAGCACCTGGCCCGGCCGGCGCAGCAGGCACTCGAGGATCGAGAACTCGCGCTGGCTGAGGTCCACCGAGTGGCCGTCGACGGTCACGCGCCGTTTCGCCTCGTCGAGGGCGATCGGGCCCGCGGCGAGCCGGACGTACTTGCGGGCCGGGGGCCGCCGCCCGAGGGCGCGCAGCCGCGCCAGCAGTTCTTCGTACGCGAACGGCTTGACCAGGTAGTCGTCGGCGCCTGCGTCGAGCCCCTCCACCCGATCGCTGACCGCATCGCGGGCGGTCAGCATGAGGATCGGCACCTGGCACCCGTCCTTGCGCAGCCGCCGGGCCACCTCGAATCCGGACCGGTCCGGGAGGCCGATGTCGAGCACGATGGCGTCGAGCTCGATCGAGGAAGTCGCGATCTCGAGCGCCTCGGCGGCGGTCGAGGCCGTCTCGACCACATGGCGGTCCTGCGAGAGCAGCCGCTTCAGCAGCCGGACGAGCCGGGCGTCATCCTCGACGACGAGCAGGTGCACGAGGCGCCTCCTACGGGGTCACCACGGTCACGTCGCTGGCCGTGAACGTGCGGGGTGCGCCACTGGCGAGCGGAGCACCTCCGCCGGCCGGTGCGCCACTGGCGAGCGGAGC
>DAIDTV010000325.1:239-2345 GCA_027457005.1 Chloroflexota bacterium | reverse complement strand
CCCGTTCTCGTTCCCCTGGCAGGTGAAGGGGAGCGCACCCTGGTCGAGCGCCTGGCGCAGCCGGTGGTAGGTCGGGTCGCCGGGCACTCCCGGCTCCCGCGGACAGATGGCCAGGTGCGCGCCCAACTGCTCGAGCCGGGCCACCACCGGCGGATCCGCATCGACCGGGACGAACACGTCCAGCACGCGTCCTCCCGCCGCGGCCACGACCGCGGCCGCCAGCGCCGCGTTGCCGCAGCTGGCGATGGCCAGGTGCGGCCGGTGCGCGGGGTCGACGCGCCCCAGCCGCTCCATCACCTCGAGGTGCACCAGCAGGCCGAACAGGTGGCGAGCCTTGTGCGAGCCCGACACGTTGCCGGTCTCGTCCTTGACCCACACGCCCCCCTCCGGCGCGAACCCGAGCCGGTCGCTCAGCGCGTCGGCCCGGAAGAACGGCGTCGGGCGGAAGCCGTGCCCGTCCACCCCGGCCACCTGCCCGTCGAGGCGATCCACCAGCTCGCAGTACGCCTCGTCGGAGATTCCCCCGGCCCTGGCGAGGTGGTAGGCGTGGAAGAGGCGCCGGTAGCGCAGGTAGGGGTTTGGCTGGTCCCGGCCGCCGTCGCCGGTTGGGAACTCGGCGGCCGTCACGTCCAGCAACCGGCGCAGGACATGGTCGGTGTCGTCGTCTCGCCCCGCGTTGGGGCAGCGGAACGGGTAGGGATCGTCCGGCCGCGGGGACGCCCCGCAGCCGGCGCAGACGAGAGTGGACGGCACCGCGCCGGCCCGGTTGCCGGACGGAGCCCCGGAAGGCGCGCTCACAGGGACTCCAGCACCCCGGTGCGGGCGTTGAACTCCTCGATCAGGCGGTCCCAGTCGGCCACGATCCCGCGCATGTCGGTCCAGAAGGCCGGATCCCGGCGGACCCGGAACTCCTCGATCGACACGCCCTGCTGCTCGACCCAGGTGAAGTAGCCCAGGTTGAAGATGCGGTCCCGGTCCTCGCGGGTGAGCTCCAGCAGGTGGTCGGTGGTGGCGCCCAGCAGGTGCTCGCCGAAGACCTCGCCCGCGCCGACCTCGTCGAACGTGCCGCCGAAGTACTTCGCGAGCGCCAGGTCGCGCTCGCTGTGGTACATCGCGGCGCCGTCGGTGGCGACCGTGACGATCACGTCGTCGGGGCCCATCCCGTAGTACTTCGCGGTCTTGATCGCCCCGAGCACGTTCGCGATGCTCGACAGGCCGAGCGCCGGGAGCGCATCGAGCGTCTCACGCGGCACGCCGCGGCGTCGCGCGAGGTAGGTGCGGCCCGCCTCTGTGTTGAACAGCACGCCCAGCCGGTCGGTGGCCCGGTCCGAGACCGCCAGGGCGACGTCGGTGGCCATCACGTTGTGGATCAGCGGCACGTGCTTGTCGCCGATCCCCTGGATGTTGTGCTCCCCGAAGCCGTTGTACAGCAGCGTCGGGCACTCCAGCGCCTCCACGGCGACGGTCAGGGAGCCGGTCCGCTCCTTGAGGAAGTCGCCCGCCGCGATGGTGCCGGCCGACCCGGTGGCCGAGACGAACGCGCGCAGCCGCAATGCCGGCTCGCGCTCGCGCATCGCGTCGAAGACGTGCTGCAGGGCGGTGCCCGTCGCGAGGTAGTGGACGATGTGGTTCCCGAACTCGGAGAACTGGTTGAAGATGACGTTGGCGGGATCAGCCGAGAGCTCGTTGCACTTGTCGTAGATCTCCTTGACGTTGCTCTCGGTGCCGGGCGTCCGGATGATGTCCGACTCGTCGACGACCCAGTCCTCCAGCCAGTCGAACCGCTCCTGGCTCATGCCCTCGGGCAGGACGGCCACGCCGCGGCAGCCCATGATCCGCGAGATCGCCACGCCGCCCCGGCAGTAGTTGCCCGTCGAGGGCCAGATCGCGCGGTGGCGGGTCGGATCGAACTGCCCGGTGATGACCCGCGGCGCCAGGCACCCGTAGGCCGCCAGCACCTTGTGGGCCTCGATCATCGGGAACCGGTTGCCCAGGGCCACCACGATGCGCGCGTCGACCCCGGTCAGGGCCTTCGGGAGCACGACGTGCGCGGGAACCGGCACCAGGCCGCTGCGGGCGTCGTCGTTGTACCAGTGGACCCGGAAC
>DAIDTV010000325.1:0-229 GCA_027457005.1 Chloroflexota bacterium | reverse complement strand
CAGGTTCAGCGGGTCGGCGGCATCCGGACCGACCGCCGGCAGCGCGGCGCGGACGTGGGCAGGGACCCGGGAAGGATCCGCGAGCTGCGCGAACGTGGGAAGCGCGATGCGCGCCTCCCGGAAGCGGGCCACCGTGTTCTCGTACACGGTGGCATCGACGAGCTCGCGCTCGAGTCCAAGGCGTTGCATCGGTCCCTGCCTATCTGGATCGGTGTTGGATGGCTGGAAG
>DAIDTV010000324.1:325-2352 GCA_027457005.1 Chloroflexota bacterium | reverse complement strand
CGGATGGCCCGCCCGCCAGGCTGACACCGGAGCCGGTGCTGGACGGCCCCGTGCCCGTGCTGGCGACGGGCGACCCGAACCCGGGACCCGCGCTCGGCGGCCCGGTGCCGGATCGCGGCGGGGCCAGTCCCGCGGACGTGGACCCGGCGGGCGACGGCTCCTGCGCTGCCGAACGCCGTCTTCTCCAGGAGCTGACCGCCGTCATCGAGCGCGCCCGTGCCGTGTACGACGAGGCGATCGAGACGCAGCGCCGGACGCAGCGCGAATACGACGCCAGCGTGGCGCGTCTCGAGTCCGCGACGCGCGCGATGGACGGACGGCGCATCCTCGAGGAGAAGGACGCGGCGCAACGGCGGTTCCGCACGGAGCGGCTGGCCGCGCGCGATGCGACCGCGGTCGAGGAGGCGGCGGGCCGCTGGCTGGCCACCGTGAACCAGCTCAACGTCCGGGTGCACGATGCACAGCGCGTCGCGGCCGTGGAGCGCCGTCGCGTGACCCGCATGGTGTCCGAGCTCGAGGCGTGCGCCGCTCGCGCCGACGCATCCCGGATCTCGCTGGAGTCGGCGGAACAGCGGAGACAGCAGGCCCGCGAAGCGCTCGCGGCCTGCGAGGAGCTGCGGGTCGCTCGTCTCGAGGCAGCCAGCATGGCGGCGGCGCCGCCCGCGGGGGACCGTCCGGCGGCCGCGGCCCCATCGGCCGCGGAATCTGTCCGGGACGCGCAGACCGCGCCGATCGCGGAGGCTGTCGGCTCCGACCTCGAGCTCCTGGAGCGCGTCCCGACGGCCCCCTCCACGGTGCTGGCGCGCATCGTTAGCGGCGATGACACGCTGCTGGAGGGTGTGGTGACGGAGCTCGCGGCGGGTTCCGCCGACGAGTCGCGACGCTGGCGCCTCGGGCTGTCGGCGCTGCGTGACGCGATCGTCGCGGCGGCGATCGATGCCACCGCCATCGACCTGCCGGTCGACCAGCCGTTCTGGTCGGAGTTCACGGCGACCGAGGCGCGCGAGATCGCCGAGGCGCTGTCCAGCCTGGGGTATCGCTTCGACGGCCGCGGAGGCTTCGCCGATGGCCGCGTTCCCTCGACGCGCGATCTCGCCCTGTCCGTCGGGTACGCCGGCCTCGATCCACGCCGGATCCGCCGATGGCCGTCCGCAACGGAGATCCCGCTGCTGTTCCATGGCGCCCACGTCGCCGCCGCCGAGTTCGTGACCCTGGGGGCACCCGACCTCTCGCTCGGCGAGATGGTCGGCGTGCTCGGCCGGCGTGCCCCCGATCTCACGTCGCTGTGGGACGAGTGGGGTCGGGTCCGGCCGGTGCTGGCCCGGACCGGTCGCTGACCCCGGCGGGACGCTGGGCCCGTCAGGGCTCGATCAGCGTTCGATCCGGATGACCCGATAGGGCTCGGCCGCGGCGAGCCCCAGCAGCGCGCCCTGCTGCGCCAGCCGTTCGCGAACGCGCTGCTCGGTCGCCCCGGGATCGCGCAGCTGGCTCGCGTGGGCCCGCAGGGCCAGCAGCTTCCGGTCGACGTACCCGCTGACGTCCACCCACTCGTCGGGCTCGGCCGGCCAGAAGAGGTAGATCCGGTGCACGACATGGGGCGCCAGCCCGGACTTCGCGAGGTGCGGGAACGCCATGGCGTTGCGCGCCGCGGGGTAGACGGCGTCGACCGCCGCCATCCCGGCAGCCCGGTGGTCCGTGTGCTGGACGAACCCGTCGGCGGTGAACAGGTGCGTCGGATCCGAGGTCATGACCGCGTCGGGCCGCATCTCGCGGATGATCCGGACGAGCGCCTCGCGCAGCGGGAGATCGTTCTCCAGCGCACCGTCCGGCTGGTGCAGGAAATGCACGGCGCGGTATCCGACGGCCTCCGCGGCGGCGCGCTGCTCGGACTCCCGGAGCAGTCCCAGCTCGACCGGATCGGTGTCCGGATCGTCCGCCCCGGCGTCCCCGCTGGTGCAGCAGACGAGCTCCGCGACCGTGCCCTGGTCGATCCAGCTCGCGACCGTGGCGGCCGGAACGCCTCCTGG
>DAIDTV010000324.1:0-315 GCA_027457005.1 Chloroflexota bacterium | reverse complement strand
GGTCGCACGGGCTCCCAGGTGCGGGCGACGCGCCCCTCTCCGTCAACCAGGAACGTCTCCAGCGCGTTGCCCCAGTAGGTCCGGCCGTAGCGGGACTTCTCGACCCATGCGCCGTATGCGTCGGCCACGGCGTGGTCGCCGTCCACGAGCAGCGGGAACGAGAGCGCGTGCTGCTCGCGGAAGCGGGCGTGGCTCCGCTCGTCCTGCGGGCTGACCCCCCACACCTCCGCGCCGAGTGCGCGGATCTCGGCGTGGGCATCCCGGAACTCGCAGGCCTCGGTGGTGCAGCCGGGGGTCGAATCCTTCGGGTAGAAG
>DAIDTV010000323.1 GCA_027457005.1 Chloroflexota bacterium | reverse complement strand
CGTTGTATGGCTGGACGGACAAGGGGTTGCGGCGAACCGACGGCCGCGACGCCGCCCCCACCGCCTCCACCGCCACCCCCGCGCGCGCGTGGCAGAATCCGGCCGATGATCTCGACCCTTCGCGGGATGCCGGCCGGCGTGTGGCTGTTCCTGGTCTACGCCTTCATCATCCTCGCGATGCTCGGGCTCTCCCTTCCCGCGGTGGTGAACCTCGCCACCGGCGACGCGCCCATCAGCGGGGTGGGACTCCTCTCGGCGCTGCTGCTCGCGTACACCATCTTCACCATCACCCTTGTGCTGCAGCGAAAGCAGGCCGCCTGGGCCTTCAGCCAGGGGCTGGCGACGCTGACGATCCCCCTTGTGCCGCTCCTGTGGTTCGCGACCGGGCTCGTGGGGGCCATCTTCGCCGCCGCCCTCGCTCTTCTGCTCTTTCGCGGCCTGCGGACCGCCCGCGTCCGCGCCTGGTTCAACGAGGTCTGACGCATGCGCTTCGTCCGTTATCGCGAGGTCGACCCGTCCGGGAACGCCGCGGGGACCGGCCTGGACCTGCCGGTCCGCCCTCGCCTGGGACTCCAGTACGATCCGGACCCGCACGGCCGCGGTGGTCGCGTGCTCCCACTCGACGCCCTGCCGGGCGTGACCGACGACGCCGACCGGGCACGCGCGCTCGACGACGCGGACCTGGCGGCGTTCCTGGCGGCCGACAGCCAGCTGGAGGCCACGCGCGCGGGCCTGGAGCGCCTGCCCGACCCAGGGCCACTCCAGTTGCCGGCCGCAAGCGTGCGACTCCTGGCCCCGGTTCACCGGCCCGGGAAGATCGTCTGTGTCGGGCACAACTACCGCGAACACGTCGAGGAGCAGGGGCTTCCCGTCCCCGACCGCCCGACGCTCTTCGCCAAGTGGGCCAATGCCGTGGTGGGGCACGCCGAGCCCGTGGTGCGGCCGGAGGTGACCGAGGCGCTCGACCTGGAGGCCGAGCTGGCGGTGGTGATCGGGACGCGGGCGCAGCGGGTGCCCGAGATGCTCGCGCTGGCACACGTCGCGGGATGGACCGCGGTCAACGACATCTCCGCCCGCGACCTGCAGGGTTCGAAGCCGGCCGTGAAACCCGGTGCGCACGGGGACGGCCAGTGGGTCCGGGCCAAGGGGTCCGACTCGTTCCTGCCCATGGGCCCGGCAGTGGTCACCATCGACGAGCTGCCCGACGTGTCGGACGTCGGGATCCGCTCCTGGCGCGCGGCGGCGGACGGCACCGTGACGACGATGCAGGACGGGACCACGCGCACCATGATCTTCGGCGTGCCGCAGCTGGTCGCGTTCATCAGCGCGGTCATCACGCTCGAGCCGGGCGACCTCGTGGTCACCGGGACCCCCTCGGGGGTGGGAGTCTTCCGCGTCCCGCCGGTCTTTCTCCAGCCGGGCGACGTCGCCAGCGTGGAGGTCGCCGGCATCGGCCGGATCGACAACCCCGTCGTGGCGTACGACGGCAGCGTGCCCCTCGGGTCGCCCGCGGCGGCGATCCTCGCGGAGCGCGGGTAGCCGCCGGAGATACAGTCGGGCCGGGCCAACGGTCCGACCGGCGTGAACGGCACCGAAGCGCGACCCGACGGAGGGACGGCTCGCGGGAAAGGAGCGGCACCTCCCATGGTGGGATCCAGCGTCGACGACGAACTCCGCGCCCGGCCCATCCCGACCCGCATGCGCGCCCTGGTCAAGCAGGAACCGGGGCCCGGCGAGGCACTCATGGAGGTGCCCGTCCCCCGGCCGGGGCCCGGCGAGGTCCTGATTCGCCTGGAGGCCGTGAGCCTCTGCGGCACCGACGTCCACATCGATCGCTGGGACCCCTGGGCCGCCGCCAACGTGGTGACCCCCCGGATCTTCGGACACGAGATGGCGGGCCGGGTCGTGCAGCTCGGGGAAGGCGTCACGCGGGTGGCGGTCGGGCAGCGGGTCGCCGCGGAGACCCACCTGGTCGACTGGACCTGCTACCAGTGCCGCACCGGGCGGGCCCACGTCTGCCAGCACTACCGCATCCTGGGCGTGCACGTCGACGGCGCCTTCGCCGAGTACATCGTGCTTCCCGAGACGAACGTCTGGATCAGCGACGCCCTTCCCCCCGAGATCGCCGCGCTCCAGGAGCCCATGGGCAACGCGGTCTTCTCGGTCTTCGTCGAGGAGATCGCCGGCCAGAGCGTGGCCGTCCTCGGGTGCGGGCCCATCGGGCTCATGTCGATCGCCATCGCGAAGCGCGCCGGGGCCAGGCGCGTCATCGCCACCGACCTCCGCGCCGAGCGCCTGGCGCTGGCCGAGACGATGGGCGCCGACATCGTGATCGACGGTACCAACGTGCGC
>DAIDTV010000322.1 GCA_027457005.1 Chloroflexota bacterium | reverse complement strand
GCCCTGAGCAGGGCAGGGATGGAACTCGACCGAGCGCTCCGCCTCGGAGACGCGATGGCTCGGAGGTGCGGCGCGGAGCGGCGCGTCGCGCGAGATGCCGGCTGCGGCGGCGATGGGAGGCCGACATGAGGAGAGGAATGAAGCGTCGGGCGCCCAGCGCTGCCGCAGGGGGCCGCCGGCATCGTATCCGGGTTCGATCCCCCCACGACCGGACCACCGCGACGGCGGCAGGATCGCCCGGTGCACGACACTCCATCAACTCGGACTGACCGGCGCGCAGGCGTGCGTGGACCGTGGATGGCGTCCGCGGCCGAGGTCGATTGGCTCGGGGTAGACCCGCCCGTCCGTGCGTGGGACCTACGCTGCCGCCCGATGCTCGGAGCGCCACTCATCTTGCGCCGCGCGCCAGCAGGGTCCACAGCGCCAGCCGACGATGCGGACAGCGTCGTAGTTGATCATCGCCACGGTGTCGCTGGTTGCGCCACAGCGATCACAGGAACCGGGCGTCGCGCCGGCGGTGAGCAGGTCGCGCAGGACGGCGCGCTCCGGGTGCCTGGTCCTCCAGCTCTCGCGCGCCACGCGCCGGCGCTCCTCCCGGTAGGCCGCCTGCTGCGGTTCCGTCATGTGCTCCCACCGGCAAGCCGGGCACCACGATTGAGGGCGAACGTGGTCGTTGTGTTTGGTACGGGTCACGCTGCATGCTCCTGATGGTTCACGCGGCGGCCGCCCTACGCGAACAGCGCGTCGAGCGCGTCGTCATCGTCGGCTGGCCGAGGGGACGGTCCGGTGCCGCCGACCAGCCCGGCGTCGGTGGGCGGCGGGCTGCTGGCCGGGGTCTGGTCTGGAAGCCAGTACTGGTACTGCGCGGTGCGCCCCGAGCCGTCCTGTGCGGCGCACAAGCGGCCTGCGGTGACAAGCCGATCGATCACGCGTCCGTGCGGCCAGTCCTGCCACTTCCGCCCGGCGCTGCCGAACGCGTCGAAGAACGTGGCCCGGGTGGCGTGCTGCCCGGTTGCCACGACGTGGTCGGCGACGATGGCGATGAGCCGCTCCTCGATGCCAGACGGCTGGGACGGTGGCGTGATGATGGAGCGCACGTCGAGCGGCGCCGGGCCGTAGCGGGGCTGCCAGGCCGGGTCGACGACGTAGAGCGTGCGCGGGCCGAGCCAGGTCAGGGTGAACATGGCCGTGGCCCCGTTGCGGTTCTTGGCGATCTCGATCTCGGCCGGCGCGCCGGCCTGCTCCAGCTCGGCCCGGGCTTGCGGCTCGAGGTAGCAGCTCGGTCGGTGGACGAACACAACGACATTGGCGTCCTGCTCGATCGAGCCTGATGCGCGGAGATCGGACAGGAGGGGCCGGTGGCTGTCGCGGTGGCCCGGCTCGCGATTGAGCTGCGCGAGCGCGAGCACGGGCACCCCGAGCTGCATGGCCAGGCCCTTGAGGGACCGGCTGATGTGCGTGAGGGACTCGAGCTGGTTCGTGGCCCGGGGCGCCGTGAGCAGGTGGATATGGTCGATGATCAGGAGCCCGGGTGCGCCGTGGGCCGTGGCATAGCGCTCGACCCACGCCCGGATGGCCTCCACGGTCGGGGCGAGATCGTCCCGTACGAGGAGCGGCAGGGGCGCGATGGCCCGCACGGCGGCCTCGACGAGCGGAAGGTCGCGGGCGTTCCAGCCGCGGGGCGGGTGATACCCGTCGCGCACATCGGCGACCTGGGCGGCCATGCGCGCGTACAGCTCCTTCCGGGACATCTCGTAGCTCGCATACAGGACCGCGCCGAAGCGCTCCGGATGCTGCGCCACCGCCACGGCGGCCCCCAACGCAGTCTGGGTGGCCAGGGCGGTCTTGCCAGAGCCCGTGGCCCCCCCGACCACCACGAGCTGCGCGGGCCGCAGGCCGCCCCCGAGCGCCTCGTCGAGCGGTCCGATGCCGGTGGGCAGCCCGGGGTGATCGGCTGGGTGGCGGAACTCGTCGAGCACTTCGTCCGCGATCTCACCGAGGCGGGCGAACTCGTCCTGACTGTGCGACCGGGCCACGTCGGTGATCGTCGCGCGCAGGGCGTCCAGCGTGGCGGGGAGCGGACGCGCGGGGTCGGCCAGCGCCCTATGCGCGGCGGCCAGCCCGGCGACTGCCCTGCGTCGCGCGGCCAGCTCCGCCACCTGCGCGACGAACTGCGGCAGTCGCGCCGGGTCGGCGAGCCGCTCGGCCGCCAGGCCGGCGACGTAATCCTTCCCGCCGGCGTCGGCCAGGCGATCCAGCCGGACGAGTTCCAGCAGGATCCCGAGCGAGTCGGACTCGGTGCCCGGCGGGGCCAATGCCTGGCCGACCGAGAAGATGGTCCGGTGGCGGAAGTCGACG
>DAIDTV010000321.1 GCA_027457005.1 Chloroflexota bacterium | reverse complement strand
GCTGGCGCTGCCCCTCTGGATGCTGCGGTCCAGCTGGCCGTTCTGGCGCGCCTGGATCCTGGGCCTGGTGCTGTTCACCCTGCTGGCGATCGGCGCGATCGGGATCTACCTGCTGATCAACCTCGACGCGCTCCTCGGCATCGTGTGGTTCTTCGCCAAGTCCTACGTGTTCGTGTTCACCTTCGTGTGGATGCGGGCCACCCTGCCGCGGATCCGGATCGACCAGCTGATGGGGCTGGCCTGGAAGTGGCTGCTGCCCGCCTCGCTGGTCAACCTCTTCCTCACCGCGCTCGCCATCCTGGTGGTGCACCCATGAGCTTCGTGCCCGGGCTCGGCATCGTGAAGGGCATGGCCCTCACGCTCCGCCGCTTCTTCCAGCCGAAGGTCACCGTCCAGTACCCGGAGCAGAGCCCGTCCATCCCGCCACGGCACCGCGGACGGCTCCAGCTCCTGTACGACGAGTGGGGCGCGCTGAAGTGCGAGACGTGCTTCCAGTGCGCGATGGCCTGCCCGATCGAGTGCATCGACATGGGCGGCACCGACACCAAGGACCGGTTCCACGTGCACTGGGGCCCGCCCGAGCAGTACGCGGAGCGCCGCCAGGAGCTGGCCCTTCGCCGCTCCGGCCGCCCCGTCCCCGACCCGGCGTTCGCGTCCTTCAGCCCGCTCGACACCTCCGCCCTGGACCGGCTGCTGGAAGCCGAGGAGTACGACCCGGCCCGGATGCTGCCGATCCTGGAGCAGACGCAGGCGCTGTACGGGTACCTCCCGGTCGCCGCGATCAAGCACATCGCCAACGCGACCGGGGCCTGGTACGCGCAGGTGTACGGCGCCGCGTCGTTCTACGGGCAGCTCCACCTGGAGCCCCCCACGCGGCACACGATCGGGATCTGCCGGTGCCCGGCCTGCTCGCTGTTCGGAGGAGGAGCGATCCGCACCGCGGTGGAGCAGGCGCTCGGCGTGCCGCTCGGCGGTACGACCCTCGACGGATCCGTCTCCCTGGAGCCGGACGACTGCCACGGCGAGAACGGCGGCGCCCCGTGGGTCACCGTGGATGGCGCGCGACAGCCCGACGTCACGATGGCAGGGGCGGCGCAGCTGGCCCGGTCGCTGGCCGGGACGGCGCCGGCGGGGCAGGCCTGATGACGACGATCCTCGCCACTCCCGAGGAGTGGGCGCACGTCACGCTGGCGGGCGCCGGGCGGTACGACCCCGACGAGGGGCTGGCGGCCGCCGAACGCTCCGGGGCATGGTCGGCGTGGCGCCAGGCCATGACCACCGGCCCGGAGACGCTGATCGCGCTGATCGACCGGGCCGGCCTGCGGGGCCGTGGCGGCGCCGGCTACCCGACCGCCGCGAAATGGCGGGCGGCCCGCGCCCAGGACGACACGGTGCGCCACGTGGTGGCCAACGGGATCGAGGCGGACCCGGGAGCCCTGGTGGACCGCACGCTGATGGAGCTCGACCCGCACGCGGTGGTCGAAGGGGCGGCCCTGGCCGCGTACGCCGTCGGGGCCCAGGCCGTCCACGTCGCCGTGAAGGCCGGCTACCAGCTCGCGGTCGAGCGGCTGCGCGCGGCGGTGGCCGCGGCGGAGGATGCCGGGTACATCGGCGTGAACGCCATGGACCGGGGCTTCGACCTGCACGTGGAGGTGCGGCCGCTGCAGGGCGCGTTCGTTCTCGGCGAGGAGACGGTCCTGATCCACGCCCTGCAGTCCGACCGTGGCATGCCCGACCAGCGCCCGCCGTACCCCACGGCGCGCGGCCTGGGCGGCCACCCGACGGTCGTCAACAACGTGGAGACCCTCGCGTCGGTGCCGTGGATCGTGCGCAACGGCGCGGAGGCGTTCACGGCCGCCGGCCGCAACGGCCTGGCGGGCACCAAGCTCGTGCAGCTCTCGGGCACGGCACGCCACGCCGGCATCGCCGAGGTCCCCATGGGCACGCCGCTCCGTGAGGTCCTGGAGCGCGTGGGCGGCGGGATGGCGGCCGGCAGCACCCTCAAGGCCGTGCTCGTCGGCGGGCCCGCGGGAGGGTTTCTGCCCGAGTCGGCGCTGGACACCCCGCTCGACCCGGCGGCGCTTGAGGCGGCCGGCGCGATCCTGGGGTCCGGCCAGATCCTGGTGGTCGACCAGCGCGCGTGCATCGTGGAGCTGGGGCGCCTCATGGAGCGCTTCATGTCCGACGAGTCGTGCGGGAAGTGCATCCCGTGCCGGATCGGCACCCGCCGGCTGTACGAGCTGGCGGAGCGTGCCACCGCCGGCCGCCCGCGCCCCACGGATCCGCAGCTCCTCCCGGACCTGTCGGCGGACGTCCGCGACGGGTCGCTGTGCGGCCACGGGATCTGCGCCCCCAACCCGCTCACCAGCGG
>DAIDTV010000320.1 GCA_027457005.1 Chloroflexota bacterium | reverse complement strand
GTCATGAACAGCACGCCGCCCACGATCCACATCCGGGTGTGCATGGAGCGCAGCTGCAGCACGCCGCACGTTAGCAGGGCGAGCAGGCCCACCATCCCCACCAGCAGCCCGTGCAGGTACATCACGTGCCAGTAGTCGATGTCCGCCCCGGCCGATGGCTCGCTCGCGAACGGGTTGGAGACGAACATGCTGCCCAGCGAGAAGAGGGCCAGCCAGCCGATGACGAAGAACACCAAGTGCCGCTGGGTCAGCCAGGGGAACCTTTCGATCGGCGCAACGTCGTCGTACGCCTCGGGGGAGGATGGAGGAGATCGGCTCATCTGCAGCTCCATTGCGACTGCCCCAAAACGCACGCCCGAACGCAGGTGCGATCCGGGCCCCCCGCGTTTGCCATTGGGAGGCTCGTCCCGCGCAGGGGCTGGGAGAAGAGCCAGGGGAACCACCCCGAGGGTGCTCTGCGCCTGTCCAATCCGGAGGCGTGCCGCCCCCGGGGGCATGCCCTGCGGCTCCGCGCGGGACGTGGCATGCGCCGCTGGCAAGCGGGCCAGAGCGCCCGCTGCGCACCGCCCCGGGTGAGCAGTCCTCCGCGGGCCTGAAAAAGGCCAGTCGGCCCAAAAAGCCCTGCCGATCTGGGGCTGAGTGGCCATTGCCAATGGCTTCCCGGGAAGCCACGGTGCCGGCAGAACATGCGGCGACGACCGCTCCCAGCCTGACAGGTTGCCGGCCGGAAGTCCCGTCGCAGCGGCAGCGACTCCCCTGTCGGGCCTCGGCGCATGGGGCGACGGCAAGACGGCCAAGCGCGGCAGCCGCTGGCGGACGACGGCCCCAACCCCAGCCGGACCCGGTGCGCCGTGTCGGCTTCGTCGGAGGGCGCCGGCGGAGGGGCCATCGAGGGTGAAGGAGCGTCGTCATGGGTTCCAACAAGGTCACCGTCGTCGGCGCCGGCAACGTCGGCGCCTCCACCGCCCAGCGCATCCTGGAAGCGGGCCTCGCCGACGTGGTGCTGGTCGACATCATCGAGGGCCTGCCCCAGGGTAAGGCGCTCGACCTGGCCGAGGCCGCGCCGATCGTCGGCCACGCCGGGCACATCATCGGCACGAATGACTACGCGGACACGGCCGGCTCGGACGTGATCGTGATCACCTCGGGGCTCGCCCGACAGCCGGGGATGAGCCGCGACGACCTGCTGGCCCGCAACGCCGCCATCGTGCGCTCGGTGGTGCAGGAGGCGGCACCCCGCTCGCCCGACGCGATCCTGGTGGTGGTGACCAACCCGCTCGACGCGATGTGCCACGTGGCGCTCCAGACCAGCGGGTTCCCGGGGTCACGCGTGATCGGGATGGCCGGCGTGCTCGACAGCGCGCGGTTCCGGACCTTCCTTGCCATGGAGACCGGCGTATCGGTCACCAGCACCTCCGCGCTGGTGATGGGCGGGCACGGGGACTCCATGGTGCCGCTGCCCAGCCGCACCACGGTGGGCGGCGTGCCCATCACCGAGATGCTCAGCGGCGAGCAGATCGAGCGGCTGGTCAAGCGGACCCGCGGCGGTGGCGGCGAGATCGTGTCGCTGCTCAAGAGCGGCAGCGCGTACTACGCCCCGGCCGCGTCGGTCTTCCGCATGGTCGAGGCGATCCTGGGAGACCGACAGGAGATCCTGCCCTGCGCCGCGTACCTGCAGGGCCAGTACGGCATCGACGGCCTGTTCGTGGGCGTGCCGGTACGCCTGGGCCGCAGGGGCGGGGAGCAGGTCGTGGAGATCGAACTATCGGGGGACGAACGAGCCGCCCTGGAGGCGTCGGCGGCCGCGGTGCGCGAGCTGGTGCAGGCGCTGGACGCGATCCCGGTGCCCGCGGCGTGAGCGCGCCGCGCGGCTGGACTGCATGCACGAAGGACGTGAGAGACCCATGAGCGGAACCACCTTGCTGGAGTCTCCTGCCGGCGCGGATGTCGCGCAGCTCCATGTCGGCGACAAGGTCTTCGACCTGCCGATCGAGCAGGCCACCGAGGGCCAGGCCGGCATCAACATCTCGGCGCTGCTGAAGGACGCCGGGCTCACCACCCTCGACTACGGGTACGGCAACACCGCCTCGACCCGCAGCTCCATCACCTTCCTGGACGGCGACCGCGGCATCCTGCGGTACCGGGGCTACCCCATCGAGCAGCTGGCCGAACGGTCGACGTTCCTGGAGACCGCCTACCTGCTGATCTACGGCGAGCTCCCCACGCCGGAGCAGCTGGCGGACTGGACCGGCAGGATCAAGCGCAACGCGCTGCTGCACGAGGAGTTCCGGCGCTTCTTCGAAGGGTTCCCCACGGACGCCCACCCTATGGGCATCCTGACCGCCGCTGTGAGCGCGCTGTCCACCTTCTACCAGGCC
>DAIDTV010000319.1 GCA_027457005.1 Chloroflexota bacterium | reverse complement strand
GCTCATGTCGACCTTGCTCACGCCGCCGATGCCCTCGAGCGCCGGAAGGATCGTGCTCGTGGCCAGCGCGTTCAGCTGTGCCTGGGTCGTCGAGCCCGAGGCCTGGATCGAGACGGTGAGCGGCGGCAGCGCGTTGATGTCGAGGGACTGGATCTGCGGCGTCGACCCGGAAGGCAGCTGGAGCGCCGTCACCGCCTGCGTGATGGTGTCCTGCGTGGACTTGACGTCGGTGCCGTACGAGAACTGCGCCACGACGATCGAGATGCTGTTGACGGAGCTCGAGTTGACGTGCTCGAGACGCGGCGCGCTGCCGATCGCGCGCTCGATCGGCTCCGTCACCTGCGACGCGACATCCTGCGCGCTCGCGCCGGGCACGGGCGTGACGACGACGATGTACGGAAGCGCGATGTTGGGCAGCAGCTCCTGGTTGAGCTGGCCCCACGCGAAGATGCCGGCCAGGAAGAGGCCCGTGGCGATCAGCAGCGTGACGCTGCGCTTCGCGACGGCCAGCTGGGTCAGTCGGATCACGGGGCTACTCCTTGGCGGCGACGGCCTCCCGACCGTCCGATGCAGGCGGGGACGGGCGTGAGCCCCCGGCGGTCCTCGGCGCTAGGCCGACGTCGGGGGTCTCGCGGAGGTGCGGTCGATGACGGCCTGGAGCAGGCGGTCGAGCACGGCGAGTTCGTCGGCGGACAGGACGCGGAGCACGCGGCGGAACGCGTCCGACCGCATCCCGATGATGTCGTCGAGGAGACGACGCCCGGAGCCGGTGAGCACGCACTCGACGATCCGTCGGTCATCGCTGCGGTGGTGGCGCTCGACG
This sequence comes from Chloroflexota bacterium, assembly GCA_027457005.1. Classification (GTDB taxonomy): domain Bacteria; phylum Chloroflexota; class Limnocylindria; order Limnocylindrales; family CSP1-4; genus JAJYNJ01. Next base: position 1,556 of record DAIDTV010000319.1, on the reverse strand, counting down.
AGCCCGTGGCGTTCGAGGCGATCGACGACGCCGCTCGCGGTCGGCAGACCGACGCTCAGCCACTCCGCGATCCGGCTCATCGCAACGGGCTCGCGGGCGCTCAGCAGAAACAGGAGTCGGAGCTGTCCGAACGTGAGCTCCTGGGCAGCCCACGACGGCACCACTGGCGCTTCCGCGTCCCACAGGCTGTCGAGCCTGCCGAGCACGCGTTCGACGTCGGCGTCCGCGTGCGCCGCAGGCGCACCATGGCGAGTTGCTTCGCTCATAGAGCAACAGTATGACATGCCACGAACAGCTCGCTATGCCTAAAAGTACCCGGGGTGAACGGGACGATCGAGTTGACGCCGAGGTTGGCGCCTGACGCGAACGGCCCCGGCCCGACATACTGCCGCCCATGGACCCGACCTCCCGACCCGGCGCCCCGCAGGTGCCCCGGCGGATCGAGATCCCGGTGCGCGTGCGGTTCGACGAGGCCACGGCGACGGGTCACTACCGCGCCTCGGCCCATCTCCGGGCGATGCAGGACGTGGCATGGGCACACTCCACCAGCGCCGGGTTCGATCTCCCCTGGTATCGCGCGCACGGCCGTTTCTGGCTCGTGCGCTGCCTCGTGCTCGACGTGCTCAGGCCCGTCGAGCCGGGCACCGTGCTCTCCGTGTCCACGGAGGTCGTGGCCATGCGACGCATCTGGGCGCGCCGGGAGAGCGACTTCGTCGCGGCCGGCGGGGAATTGGTCGCACACGGGCTCGCCGACTGGGTCATGACCACGGCGGATGGCGCTCCTGCGCGTATCCTCCACGACCTGCTGGTGCTCTTCGGCGGTACCGATCGACTGGAGCCGGCGCACGTCGCCCCGGCGGAACCACCGGCCGACGCGGCAGAGCTGGCTCTCCGGGTCGCGCCGCGCGACCTCGACCCCATGGGGCACGCCAACAACGCGGTCTACGTGGACTGGCTCGACGAGGCCGTGCTGCGCGCCGGCGGCGCCGCCGACGTCGAGCGCACGCCCCGCCGGTACCGGCTCGAGTACCTGCTGCCGGCCGCGCCGGACGCGGCGATCGTGGCGCGCACGTGGCGGGCCGAGCCGGGCTGGGCGTGCCAGCTGAGCAACCCGGATGGCACCGCCCTGCTGCGCGCGCGCCTTGAGCCCGCGGACGTCGGCGAGGTCGTCGCGGCGTCCTGAGCAGTACCCCCAGCCTCGACCCGGACCGCGCCGGGTCCGTCCGGAGCCCCCGGACACGACGCTCGGCCCATGCGGGTGACCGCACCGCGGCGCACGATGGCGACCCGAGGAGGTCGCCCATGCCCGTCAACCCGTTCCATCACGCCGAACCCGGGCCGTTCCCGCAGTGGGCCGGGCGGCTCGCCCTGCCGGTCGCCGGTGTCGTGGCCGGCACCGTGGCCGGCTTTGCCGTCGCCGCGCTCGTGCGTCGTCCCGGCCACCCTGGGCAACCATCCATGGAACTGGCGCCGGCGGACACCACCATCGATTTCGACAAGGGAGGCGTGTGGCTGGAGCGCGAGTCCGACGAGGGTGACGTCCGCGGCGCCAGTTC
>DAIDTV010000318.1 GCA_027457005.1 Chloroflexota bacterium | reverse complement strand
CTCCGGAGGTCCGCTGCGGGCCCTCAGCGCGAGACCAAGGGCGGGGGGTGAACAAGTGCGTGACGACGAGTGGGACATCCTCGATCTCCAGGAGCCAAGTGAGCTCGAGATCTTGGCCACGTCGGCGCCTGACGGGAGGGCGTGGACCTTTGAGATCGATCGTCGGGACGATCGCGCGTCGTGCGACCTCGTGCCGGATGGCGTCCCTGGGAATGATGGCCTGACTCGGCCCCACCGTGATGCTCAGACCTGGCCCCACCCCTGACCCGTGCGGATGACGTGAACCAGGTTCTCGACGGGGTCGATCAGGCCGTGGCGGCACCCCCCTTCCGGGCCCGTTCGGTGGCCCGCAGCCGGTAGGACGAACTGCCCGTCTCGATGACGTGGGCGCGGTAGGTCAGGCGGTCGACGACCGCGGCGGCCAGGCGTCCGTCGGGGAAGATCGAGGTCCACTCGCTGAACGGCAGGTTCGAGGCCGCGGCGATGGACGCCCGCTCGTCGCGCTCGGTGATGACCTGGAAGAGGAGCTCGGCACCCCGCGGGTCCAGATGGACATAGCCGAGCTCGTCCAGACAGAGGAGATCGAGGCGCGCGTAGCGGGCCACGGTCCGGGCGAGGACCCGCTCGTCGGCCGCCTCGGCGAGCTCGTTGACCAGGCCTGCCGCGGTCACGTAGCGGACCCGCATGCCCTCCTCGCAGGCCGCGATCCCGAGCCCCGTGAGGAGGTGACTCTTGCCGGTTCCCGGGTCGCCGATGAGGACGACCGGCTCGCCGGCGGTCACCCAGGCGAGCGTCGTGAGCGCAGCGAGGGTTCCCGGCGGGATGGCGGGCGCCGCCGCGAGGTCGAAGTCCGCGAGGCGCTTCGTCCGCGGGAAGCGGGCCTCGGCGATCCGGCGCTCGCGTCGCTTGCCCTCGCGCTCGTCGAGCTCGGCGGTGAGCACCTCGGCGAGGAACGCCCGGTGGGTGAGGCGGTCCCGGGCGGCGGCGTCGGCGATCGGATCGGCCTGCAGGCGGACGGTGGGGAGGCGCAGCGACCGGCAGGCGCCGTCGATGGCGAGACTCGCCGCCTGTTCGGTGAGCGACGTCCCGCTCATCGGCTCAGCCCTCCGGCGATCACGGTGAGCAGGGCGTCGTAACCGCCGAGCACGGGGACCGGCCGTGCCCAGCCCGGACGCTGGCCCCGGTCGGGGGTCACCGCGGTCGGCCCGCGGCCGTCGGCGATCCGGCGGGCCTCGATGGCCACGAGGGCCGAATCGGCCGAGCGCATCCGCTCGACCGTGTCAAGCGCGGCGTGGATCGCGATGAACGGCAGGCCGCGATGGAGCAGCAGGACCTCGATGAGGGCCCGCGTCCCGGCGGCGTCGCCGTGCTTGCGTCGCGCCCGGGCCCAGAACCGCTCGTGGGCCTGCGTGAAGGCGCCGCTCGCCCGCGCCTGGGCGAGGGTGAGCGAGGAGGGCAGGGCGCCGGGCTTGCGCGCGAGCACCTCGAGATAGTGGTCGAGGAGCAGGGTCTGGGTGCCCTTCTTCGGGCTCCGCTCGTGGCGGGCGACCAGGCTGCCGTCATGGAACGCCTCGACGTGGCGGGCTCCGAGGCGGACCGCGACCTCTCGCCCGGAGAGGCGCGCGGGCACCGAGTACCAGCGCTGGCGCACGCAGATCCGGGCCTTCGCGTCGACCCGTCCGGTGAGGACCACGGCCGAGGGGAACGGCGCGGCCGGCAGCGGCCGCAGCGATCCCCGCTCGGCGGCGAACGCCTGGCCGACCGTCTGCGATCGGCCCTCGATGTGGCGGCCGTCGTCGCGCCGGTCGGCCGCGAGCAGGAGCGCGTCGAAGGCCGCCAGGTCCGCGACCCTCGGCACCGGCACCAGGTGGCGTCGCCGGAAGCGGCCCACCTCGCCCTCGACGCCGCCCTTCTCGTGGGCACCCGCCTCGCCCGGGATGCAGAAGAAGGGGTCGAAGCCATAGTGGCTGTGGAGCGCCGTGAAGCGGTCGGTCTCGGTCCGGTCGCGCCCGACCAGCACCCGCTTGACCGCACTCGTGAGGTTGTCGTAGCGGATCCGGCCGGGAACGCCACCGAGCCGGGCGAAGGCGATCGCGTGGCCTTCGAGGAACGCCGTCTGGTCGGGTGAGAGGAACGCGAGGGTGACCGCCTTGCCCGAGGCCGAGAGGCGCAGGTGGAAGAGCTGCACCTTCGTCGACTCGCCGGCGAGGGTGATCGTCGCCTCGCCGAAGTCGACCTCGGCCTCCTCGCCTGCGGCGTGGCAGGCCACGATCGTGACCGATGCCAGGCCGCCACCCGTCCCGAGTTCGGCCCGCAGCTCGCGCACGTACTCGCGGACGGTGCTCTCGGCGACCTGTGCGCCGTGCTCGTCGACTAGGCGCTCCCAGATTCGGCG
>DAIDTV010000317.1 GCA_027457005.1 Chloroflexota bacterium | reverse complement strand
CCTCTGGGTTCTGCCGCGAGGGGCAGGACCGATGTCGATTGGTTGCCCGGTTCGGGGCCATCGACCCGCGGGCGCGGCTAGAAGTGGAACAGCCGGCGGCGGGGCGTGACGAGGTGCCACGCGACGAGCAGCGCTGCGGCCCCTACGGCGGCGATGACGATGCTCTCGAGGTTCAGGCCGTTCACGCGGCCGACGTGCAGCAGGCTCGTCGCGACGAAGCCACCCACGAGCGCCCCGACGACACCGAGGACGATCGTCCCGATGACGCCCTCACGGCCGCCGATGACCATGTTTGCGAGGAAACCGGCGATCGCGCCGAGGACGATCCACGCCAGGATGCCCATGGGACTCACCTTCTCCGGGCTCAGCCGACAAGGGTCGTCAGTCTGGCGATCATTTGTCTCGAACCATCTCTATCATATGGTACACTTCGGACTATGTCAACCGAGCAGCTCACGCCCACCGCGTACCTCGTGCTCGGACTCGTTGCGCGCGAGGGACCATCCACCCCGTACGCGCTCAAGCGGCACGTCGCGGCCACGCTCGGCCACTTCTGGTCGTTCCCGCACTCGCTCCTCTACGGCGAGCCCGCCCGCCTGGCCGAGCTCGGGCTGCTCCGCGAGCAGCGAGAGGCGGACGGTCGCCGCCGCCGCATCTTCAGCATCACTGCGGCCGGGCAGGCCGCCCTGCAGGCCTGGCTCTCCCGACCCTCGCACGAGCCGACCGAGCTGCGCGACCCCGGGCTGCTGCAGCTGTTCTTCGCCGATCTCGGACCGCCCGGGGCGCGACTCGCGATCGCCGCCGAGCAGCTGGCCGTCCATCGCGCAAAGCTCGCCGACTACGAGGAGGACCAGCGCCTCGAGCAGGGAGCCGGTGCCGACGGTCCGGGACATCGCACCGCCGAGCGCTGGCACGGAGAGACGGTGCAGATGGGCATCCTCTACGAGCACGCCGCGGTGGACTTCTGGGCAGGCGTGACGGAGAGCGCCGGAGGTGCGGACGTGGCGGACGACCGTGGGCGGGCGGAGGACGATGGGGCCCGCGTCAGCTGGTGAGCGCAGAGGGCTGGCAAGGTAGACTCGGGATGCATCGGAACAGCGTCGGCCCTGACGAGGACGGTGGGATGCCGCAGGAGTCCACAACCGGGAAGAGCCGCCACCTCGTGGTGGTCGGCGCCTCGGCCGGCGGCGTCGAGGCGGTCTCCGAGTTCCTCGCGTCCCTGCCCCCCGATTTCACCGCGCCGGTCGTCGTGGCCCAGCACCTCAACCCCAACCGGCCGAGCCATCTCCACGACATCCTGAGCCGCCGGTCGCCGCTGCCGCTGCGTGTCGCCGGCGCGCGGGAACCGCTCGAGGGAGGGGTCGTCTTCGTCATCCCGGCCAACCACGACGCGGAGATCGAGCAGGCGTCGATCGTTCTCCACGACGTCTCCCAGGGGCGGGCGGCGCCGTCCATCGACCGGCTGTTGCGGACCGCCGCCGAGTCGGTCGGCCCGGGGACGATCGCCGTCGTGCTGAGCGGCAGCGGATCCGACGGGGCCGCCGGGGCGCACGAGGTGGCGATGGCCGGGGGTACCGTGCTCATCCAGGATCCCGCCAGCGCCGCCTTCCCGTCGATGCCACTGGCCGTGGCCGCGAGCACCGTCGACATCGTGGCCCCGCCCGCCGCCATGGGTCCGCTGCTGGAGCGCCTCGTCGCCGGTGCACCCGCCGTCGCGGATCCGGCCGATGATCGGCAGCTCCGCCTGCTCCTGATGCAGCTGGGCGAGCAGAGCGGGATCGACTTCGCAGCCTACAAGCGACCGACGATCCTGCGCCGGCTCCAGGGGCGAATGGCGGCCACGCGCCAGGAGACGCTCGCCGACTACGTCCGATACCTGCAGCAGGAACCCGACGAGTACCAGCGCCTGATCGGCAGCCTGCTCATCAAGGTGACCGAGTTCTTCCGCGACGCGAAGGTCATGGATCACCTGCGCCGACGCGTGCTGCCTGAACTCGTGGCGCACGCCCGGGATAGGCGGGAACTGCGGGTCTGGTGCGCCGGATGCGCCACCGGCGAAGAGGCGTACACCATCGCCATGCTCGTCGCAGAAGCACTCGGAGACGAGCGCGGGCACATCGACGTGCGCATCTTCGCCACCGACGTGGACGGCGCGGCGCTCGCGTTCGCCCGCCGCGGCGTCTACGGGGCGGCGGCCGTTCGCAACGTGCCCGGCGACCTCCTCGAGCGGTACTTCGTGGCGGCCGGTGACGAGTACTCGGTGACCAGGGAGCTGCGCGACCTGGTCGTCTTCGGCGAGCACGATCTCGGCGCCCAGCCGCCGTTCCCCCGGATCGATCTCGTGCTGTGCCGCAATGTGCTGATCTACTTCCTGCCCGATCTCCAGCAGCGCGTCCTGCGGGTCTTTGCG
>DAIDTV010000316.1 GCA_027457005.1 Chloroflexota bacterium | reverse complement strand
AGACCATGCCCTGCAACTGGAACCAGCGCGAGCTGGCCGAGCAGGTCAAGGCGGGCATCCGCGCGGCCGGCGGCACCCCCATGGAGTTCGACACCATCGCAGTCAGCGACGGAGTCTCGATGGGAACCGAGGGGATGAAGGCCAGCCTGGTGAGCCGCGAGGTCATCGCCGATTCGATCGAGCTGGTCGCCCGCGGTCACCTCTTCGACGGCCTGGTCTGCCTGGTCGGGTGCGACAAGACCATCCCGGCCGCCGTGATGGCCCTGGGCCGCCTCGACATCCCCGGCGTGGTCCTCTACAACGGCACCATCCTCCCCGGCAGGTTCCGCGGCCGCGACGTCACGGTCCAGACCGTCTTCGAGGCCGTGGGCGCGTACGAGGCCGGCACCATGAGCGGCCAGGACCTCTGGGAGCTGGAGAACGTCGCGTGCCCGGGCGCGGGCGCCTGCGGCGGACAGTTCACGGCGAACACGATGAGCACGGCCCTGGAGTTCCTGGGGATCTCTCCCGCCGGGCTCAACGGGATCCCCGCCCCGTTCCCGGAGAAGCTGGAGGCCGCGCGTGCAACCGGCGAGCTGGCCGTCCGGCTGGTGCGCGAGGACGTCCGCCCGCGCTCGATCGTCACGCGGCAGGCACTCGAGAACGCCGTCGCCTCGGTCGCGGCCACCGGCGGCTCCACCAACGGGCTGCTGCACCTGCTGGCGATCGCCCGCGAGTTCGGCGTCCCTCTCACCATCGACGAGTTCGGCGAGATCGCGGACCGCACGCCGATCCTGGCGGACCTGGTCCCGGGCGGCCGGTTCGTGGCGCTCGACATCCACCGCGCCGGCGGCGTGGCCCTGGTCATGCGCGAGCTCCTGAAGCGGGACCTCCTCCACGGGGATGCGCGCACGGTCGACGGCCGCACCATCGCCGAGGTGGCGAGTGCCGTCCACGAGACCCCCGGGCAGGAGGTCGTCCGCCCCATCGACCGCCCGCTGAAGGAGCGCGGTGGCCTGACCATCCTGCACGGCAGCCTCGCCCCCGACGGGTGCGTCATCAAGCTCGCCGGTCACGAGCGGCGCCAGTTCCGCGGCCCGGCCCGCGTCTTCGACTCGGAGGAGGCGAGCTTCGCGGCCGTGAAGGCGCGCCGGATCCAGCCCGGGGACTGCGTGGTGATCCGCTACGAGGGTCCGGCCGGCGGACCCGGCATGCGCGAGATGCTGCACGTGACCGCGGCACTCGTCGGCGAGGGGCTGGGTGACAGCATCGCGCTGCTCACCGACGGGCGCTTCAGCGGCGCAACCCACGGGCTCATGATCGGGCACGTCGCGCCCGAAGCCGCCCTCGGTGGCCCCATCGCCCTCGTCCGGGACGGCGATCCGATCGTGATCGATGTCGACCGGCACGCGGTCGACCTGGACGTCCCGTCTGATGAGCTGGAGCGGCGGAGAGCGGCCTGGCAGCCACCGGCCCCGCACTACACCACCGGCGTCTTCGCGAAGTACGCCGCGCTTGTCTCATCCGCGAGCGAGGGCGCTGTGACCGATCCGGGCGCGAGGCGGGCCCCCGCGAGCAAGGCGGCCGTCCCGGGTCGGGGCTGACCCGCCTCCGGCGACCACGGGGCGCGCGTGTCCGCCTGCGGGCGGAGCCGCACGCGCGCCGGGGTGCCGTGCTCACGGGTCCTGCGCCGCCACCCGCGGCGACTGCCGATCCTGTAGGACGTGCACCCGGGGAACGGTACGTCGCGCGCGCGGCCGGATCGGGCCGGCTCGGGCCGGATCGAGCGGACCGGGCCGCCTGGTCACGCACGCGTCGACCGTCGCGCGGAAGGGCCATGGTCGCCGACGGCCTCGAGGCCCGCCCCGATCGCCGTTACCGTTCCTCCCCTGCAAGTCCTGCAGGATGGCAGGGGCCGATGGCCGGCAACGCGACGGCAGGGCCGGCAGCCGGGCAGAGGCGGGTGCCGCCCGGCGCGGATCGTCAGCCCCGTGACACCCCGAACAGCTCGAGGCACGCCTCCAGCCCCTCGATCCGCACGTCGGACCGGGGCAGCGCCGCCCAGCGCTCGCGCGTGAGCCGGAACCGCAGCGTGTCGCTCGCGATGCCGCGGCGCGCGAGCCTGCCCGTGCCGTTCTCCTCGTAGCCCACCGCCCGCGACACCCCGATCGACGCGAGGTTGTCGGTGAACGCCTCCGTGAGCGCAACCTCGGCGCCGAGCCCGGCGAAGGCCAGGTGCAGCACCGCCCCCCGCATCTCCTTGCCCAGGCCCCGGCCCTGGAACGCACGCCCCAGCCATGAACCCGACGACACCGTCCGCAGCGTCGGGAAATCCCGCGCGAAGACGCCCTGCATGCCGATCGGCTCGCCGTCCCGCGACACCATCAGGTCCAGCGACCAGTGCTCCGGACGCCACTCGGCACGCCGGCCCCAGTAATAC
>DAIDTV010000315.1 GCA_027457005.1 Chloroflexota bacterium | reverse complement strand
CGGGTACGGTGACCGGGATCGCGGCCGGCGGGAGGGGCCCCCGCGTGAGCCTGCCCGTGAACCCGCCCACGAGCCGGCCCAGGAAGCGCCTCGCCAGGAGACGGCGCCCCGGACGGGCGCCAGCCGCCCGGAACGCACCGATCGCCCGGAACGCACCGATCGCCCGGAACGCCGGGGCGACCGCGGACAGGGCAGGCGTCCCGGGCGCGAACAGCGCGGCGCCGTGACGCTGTCCGAGGGAGAGCGGGCCGAGGTTGCCGCGGCGCGCTCGCTCAGCTCGGAGCGCGAGGAGATCCAGGCCGCCGAGGCCAGCCCCGAGGCGCTCGAGGCCGGGCGCGAGATCCTCGAGACGATCCTCGGCCACCTGGGCTACGACGTGCGGGTGACCATCCAGGCCGGGGAGACGTCGAAGCTCGACGTGACCGGCGAGGGTGCCGAGAAAGAAGCGCTCGGCGCGTTGATCGGGCGCAAGGGCGAGCGTCTCTCGGCGCTGCAGCACCTCGTGAACCTGCTGCTGTCCCGTCGGATGGGCGAATGGACCCGCGTCCTGGTGGACGTCGAGGACTACCGGGGGCGCCGTGAGCGGCAGCTCCGGGAAATCGCCCTCCGCGCCGCGGACCACGTGGAGGAGACCGGCCGGATGCTGCAGCTCGAGCCGATGCCCGCGCTCGAGCGGCGATGGGTGCACCTCGCGCTGCGCGACCGACCCGGCGTCGCCACGCAGTCGATCGGCGAGGAGCCCAACCGGCGCGTCGTGGTCATCCGGCGCGAGGCGTAGGCGCCACCGGGGCCGCGGGGGACTTCGCCCATCCGGATGGCGTCGCGCCCATGACCGAAGTGCCGTGCCCGCGATGCGGACGGGCCCGGTAGGATATGGACACGATGACTGCCGAAACCGCCGACCTCGGGATCGCGCAGCCGATCGCCTGGCGGCGCGCGGTGGCCGCGTTCGGGATCACGATCCTCATCGCGGCAGCCACCGTGGCCGGTTTCGCGCTCGGTTACCAGCAGGCGTTTGCCGCCCGCGTGGTACCGGGCGTGACGGTGGGCGGTGTCTCGATCGGGGGACTCGACCGTGCGGTCGCCGAGGCGGCGCTTCGCGCCGGTCTTCCCAGCGTGACGCGCGGCGCCCTCCTGCTGCGATCAGCCGGCGGCGACCAGCCCGTTCCGTTCTCCCAGCTCGGGCGGAGCTACGACTTCGGGCCCATGCTGGACGCCGCGATGGCCGTGGGACACGGTGGCGATCTTCCCGCCGACCTCGCCGAGGACGTGCGTGCGCTCGTGCGCGGCGAGTCCGTCGCGGTCCGCCTCACCTACAGCAGCACGGCGCTGCGAGCCGCGGTCGCGTCGGCTGCCGCCAGCCGAGACGCCTCCGCCGCCAGTGCGGTCGCCGTGCTGGGCTCGGACGGCCGGTTCACCGTGCGGCCGGCTGCTGCCGGCAGCTTGATCGACCAGCAGACCGTGCTCGCCGCGGCCGGGCAAGCGCTGTCCACCCCGGGCGCGGCGCCGGTGGTCGACCTGCCCGCGTCGGCCGTCGCTCCGGCGATCAGCACCGCCCAGGCCGAGGGTGCAATCGCGGCAGCCCAGCAGATGACCGCCCGGCCACTCACCCTCAGGGTCGCCACCAACGCGGCCTTCTCGACGACGGTCGCGCCGGCGACGCTGCGGACCTGGGTCACGTTCGCGGCCACGCCCGGCGGCGGCTACGCGCCGACCATCGTGTCCGCCGCGGCCTGGGCTGCGCTGGCGCAGCTCGCCTCGAAGGTGTCTCGTGCCCCGACCGATGCAACGTACCTGCTGGGCGACGGCAAGGTGGTCGGCGTCCTCGAGAGCCACCCCGGCGCCGAACTCGACGTGGACACCTCGCTGCAGACGATCTCCCTGGTCCTCGCGTCGCAGACCGCGGACAGCCCGCCGCCCATGGCCCAGCTGGCGATGACCAGCGTCGCCCCCGCGCTCACCACCGACGAGGCGCGCAAGACCGCCCCGCTGATGACCCTGGTGGGCAGCTGGACCACGCACTTCTTCCCCGGCATCTCCAACTACTGGGGCAAGAACATCAGCATCCCGGCCGCCGCGATCGACGGCTACGTGGTCGCGCCCGGCGCCTGGTTCGACTTCTGGAAGGTCGTCGGGATGCCCACCCTCGCCGAGGGCTACGGAATGGGCGGCGCGATCATCAACGGCCACACGGAGGAGACCGGCGCCATCGCCGGTGGCATCTGCAGCACGTCGACCACGCTCTTCAACGCGGCGCTGCGCGCGGGGTACGAGATCGGTGATCGCGCGAACCACTACTACTACATCTCCCGGTACCCGGTCGGGCTGGACGCCACGGTCGCGATGGGCACGGGCTGGGAGCAGGACATGACCTGGCGAAACGACACCGCGTACCCGGTGCTGATCCACGCGATCAACGGTCCCGGCA
>DAIDTV010000314.1 GCA_027457005.1 Chloroflexota bacterium | reverse complement strand
GTCGCGTCCCGGATGGTACATAACGACGGCCCCACGTCCGCCGTGTAGTCATGGGCGTCGCACGGCGCGTCGGGCCCTGAGCCCGATCGAAGGAGTCCATGAGCTTCCCCGAACTTGCAGGCGCGGCCACCACGGGTGCGTCCACCGTCCGACTCAAGAGGCAGCTCGTCGAGCAGGCCATCGCCGCCGCCACGGCCGCCGACTGGAGCGGCGCCGCCGAGATCAACCGCCGGATCCTGGAGCTGGGGCCCGACTCGGCCGCCGAGAACCGCCTGGCCAAGGCCCTCTGGGAGCTCGGCGACCTGGGCGACGCACGCGAGCACTACCAGGCCGCCCTGGCCCTGGACCCCACGAACCGGATCGCCGAGCGCAACATCGACCGGCTCCGCGTCCTGCTGGTCGAGGCCGGCGACCGGACCACCCCGGCCGAGGTGGGCGACAAGGCGCCCGTGAACATCTTCGTCGAGGAGACCGGCAAGACCGGGTTCGCGGGGCTGTACGAGCTCGCTCATCCCCGGCAACTTGCGCAGGTCAACCCGGGCGACCTCGTCGAGCTGGTGCCCGACGGCAGCCGCCTGCTGGCGCGGTCCAACGGTCACCACATCGGGACCGTCGACCCCAAGGTGGCAGCCCGGCTGCTCAAGCTGATGGCCGAGGGGAACCAGTACACGGCCGGGGTGACGAGCCTCGGCGAGCGTGACGTGCGGATCATCATTCGCGAGACGTACCAGGATCCGCGCAACTACGGCAAGGTCTCGTTCCCGACGGCCGCCAAGGCGTCCGACCTGCGGCCGTACACCAAGGGCACGCTGGTCCGCGAGGAGATCGACCTCGAGGAGGAGCTGGAGTACGACGAGGAGGACGAGTCGCTCGACGACATCGACCGCGTCGTGCCCGCCCAGGTGACCGACGAGGAGGCGTTCGTCGAGGAGCCCGACGCTCTCGACGACGAGGTGTAGCCGGCCCGCGCCGGGCGCGCGGCCACCGCCGGGATTCCGGCTCGCCACCACCGGTAGACTTCGCCGAGATGCCTGAGACGCTCTCGTCGCTCATCCGGCCCGAGCAGGGTCCGCTGCTGCCCACCTTCGAGCGCCTCGCGCCGCCCCCGCCGCTGAACGTGGTCGCGGCGGAGATCGACGCACGATCGCGGCCCGGCGACGTGGTCGTCGACCTGTTCGGGCGCGGGGGGTGGGTCGCCCGGACCGCGATCGCCCACCTGCGCCGCAGCTACACCTTCGAGTCGGCGCCCCTGACGCGGCTCCTGGCCGAGATCGTGCTGCGGCCGCCGGACATCCGGCACTTCGACGCCGCCGTCCAGTCGCTGGCCGCCCACCCGCGGGGCGACGGCAACGTCCGGCAGTCGATCGCCGAGATGTTCGCGTCGCGCTGCCCCACCTGCGGCCGCGCGGTGACCGTCGATGAGTTCATCTGGGACGGCGAGGCCGAGGCGCCATTCCGGAAGAGCTATCGCTGCGTCACGTGCCGCGACCAGGTGGGTGGCGGCGAGCAGAGGACGGCTTCGGCCGACGCTGCCGATGCGGCGCGTGCCCAGGCGACCCGGGCCGGCCAGGAGGACCTCGACGCGCTGCTGTCGCGCTACCCCGTGATGGCCCGGCTGGAGGACCTACCGCGGCAGCTCCTCTCGCTGTACACGCCGCGCACCCTCGCCGCGTTCCACGCGATCGTCGAACGGCTGGACGGGGACCTGCGCGCAGCCCCGGTCGAGGCGGCGCTGCGGCTCGCCTTCCTCCACGCGATCCTCCCGGCGAGCAAGCTCAACAGCTACCCGGGGCGGGTTGCCGCCCTGCGGGTCTCCAACGGGCGCGTGCGCCTGCCCGGGGGGCACCAGTGGCGCGAGCGGAACCCGTGGCTGCTCTTCGAGGATGGCTGCCGTTTGGTGCGGGGCTTCATCCAGCGAGTCCAGGCGCTGCCGGGCGGGCAGATGCAGGCGCGCTTCGGCGACGACCTCCTCGATCTCGCCGATGCCACGGCGAACGTCGTGCTGCGGCGCGGCCTTCCGCCGCCGCACGAGGGGAACGGTCCCCGGACCAGGGTGGAGCGTCCCGATCCCCGCGTGCGGCTGGTGCTGACGCAGCCACCGCTGCGCTGGACCACCGAGTCGCTCTCGTTCGCGTACCACGCCACCTGCCTCGCGCTGGGCCCCGACGCGGCGATGTCACTGCCGCTGGAGGGCCTGGCGGGCCCTGCGCCGCGGCCCGGATGGGGCTGGGAGGCGTCCGCGCTCGAGCGCGGGCTCGGCGCGGTCCGGCCGATCCTGGCCCCCGACGCGCGCGTGGTGGTCATGCTGGAGCCCGGGGGTCCCGAGGCACTGGTCGCCGGCGCGCTTGGCGGCGTGGGGGCCGGCTACCGGCTCACCAACGCCCTGCTGGCCGAGGCGGATGAGCTGGTGGGCGGCACGCTGGAGTTCGG
>DAIDTV010000313.1 GCA_027457005.1 Chloroflexota bacterium | reverse complement strand
GAGCAGGCCGTCCGCGGCGGCCTGGTCGGCGGCAGCCGCGGTATCCGGGCGGCGGCGGCGACCCTCGGGCAGGGTGACGACCCGACGCCGGTCGTACGGCCTGCGCAGGCGGATCCGCCACGCGTCGGTGCGGACCTCGATCTCGCCGAGACCGCTGGCGTCGAGACGGGCGATCAATGCGGGGAGCAGGTCGTCCGCCAGGCGCCCGATCCGACTCGAAGCTTCGTCGTCGGCCGGGCGTTCGTCCCGCCCGGGAGGATCGTCGTCGGACAGGAAGCCAACCTCCAGCTCGGGGGCGTCGTCCTGCACCGGCGGTCCGATCTCCATCCCGGCGTCGCCCACCTACATGTCCTCCCGAAGGGGCGCGTCCAGGTCCTGGTCGACGACGGGCCGCAGCGGTCCGGCCTCGGGCGCCCCCAGCGTTGCGCGACCGGCCTCGATCAGCTCGCGCAGCCGCCCGGCCAGGTCGGGACGTCGCGCCGCGGGGGCGGCCTCGCGCTCCACGGTCGCGAACGCGCCCATCGACCGATAGCGCAGGTACCGCCGCTCCAGCAGCTCCGGCACCGGCATGGCCTCGAGGCGCGTCAGCTGGTCGGAGATGCGGGCGACGAGCGTCGAGGCCAGCGCCAGGGGGTCCTCCTGCGCTCCGCCGGGGGGCTCCGGCACGACCTCGTCGATCACGCCGAGCGCCAGCTGGTCGGGCGCGGTCAGGTGCATGGACGCCGCGGCCTGGCGTGCCGCCGCGGCGTCGCGCCACAGGATGCTGGCACAGCCCTCGGGACTGATCACCGAGTAGATCGCATTCTCCAGCGCGAGGACCACATCGGCGGTCGCGATCGCGAGCGCGCCGCCGGACCCGCCCTCGCCGGTGATGACGGTGACGATCGGGGTGCGGAGCCTGGTCATCTGCGCGATGGAGCGGGCGATCGCCTCGGCCACGCCCCGCTCCTCGGCCGCCGGGCCCGGATAGGCGCCGCCGGTATCGACGAACGTGACCACGGGCAGGCCGAAACGCTCGGCGAGCGAGAAGAGGCGCATCGCCTTGCGGTAGCCCTCGGGATGCGCCATCCCGAAGTTGCGGCGGATGTTCTCGTCGGTCTCGGAGCCGCGCTGGTGGCCCACGAACACGAAGGCATGGCCCGGGATGCGCGCGAGGCCGCCCACGATCGCCGGGTCGTCCCCGAAGAGGCGATCGCCGTGGAGCTCGACCACGTCGGTGGCCATGGCGCGCAGCAGGTCCAGGGTGTGCGGCCGTTTCACGTTGCGTGCGGCCTGTACCCGCGCCCAGACGCGTTCCTGCTCCTCGGCGTCGGGAGCGGACGGCGGGAACGTCGCGGCCGCCGTCGCGGGTGCTGTGGAAGGCGCCTGCCCGGGCGTGCTCCCGTTGCCGCCGCTGCGCGCTGCGCCGGTCGCGACACCCGCCGGCACGCCGGCCTCCCCGGCCGGAATGCCGTCCGGCAACGGCTGCGTGCCAGCCGTGGGCGTGGTCCTCGGGCCCGCGGGTCCCGCGCCGTCCCCGGGCGCACGCCCTCCGATCACTTCGGCCGCGTGCGCGCCGATCTCGGCGGCCTGCGCGCCGAGCGCAGCCACGCCGCGCCGGCCCGCCTCGACCACCGGCAGGTTCGGGAGCTTGGGATTGAAGAAGCCGAACGGGCGGAACGCGGCGTCGTGGCCCTCGACCGCCGCACGGGCCAGCGGGGTCCCCGGCGGGAACGGCGCGTCCGCGCATGGCGCCCCCTCGCGCAGGTAGCAGAGGAGCCGGGCGATCTCCTCCCGCAGGTGATCGCGCGGCACCACGCGATCGAGGAAGCCGTGCTCGAGCAGGAACTCGGCGCGCTGGTACCCCGGGGGCAGCTCCACGGAGATCGTGCCGCTGGCCACGCGCTCACCGGCGAACCGGATCAGCGCGTCGGGCTCGGCCAGGTTCACGTCGCCCAGCACGGAGAACGAGGCGAAGACGCCGCCGGTGGTGGGGTCGGTCATGACGCTCACGTAGGGCACGCCCGCGGCCGCCAGCCGTTCCAGCGCGGCGCAGGTCTTGGCGAGCTGCATGAGCGCGAGGGTGCCCTCCTGCATGCGCGCGCCACCCGACGCCGAGACGATCACGAGCGGCATGGAGGTGGCCAGCGCGTGCTCGGCGGCCCGGGTCACCTTCTCGCCCACGACGGAGCCCATGGACCCGCCGATGAACGCGAAGTCCATGACGCAGATGGCGACCGGCTGCCCGTCGATGCGGCCGGTGCCCCACACGGCGGCGTCGCGCAGCCCGCTCGCGATCCGCGCGGCCACCAGGCGGTCCGGGTACGGCTTCAGGTCGACGAAGCCCAGGGGGTCGGTGGATTCCAGCCCGGCGTCGTGCTCCTCGAACGAATCGGGGTCGAGCAGCAGCCGGAGTCGCGCATCCGCGCGGAGCCTGAAGTGATGGCCGCAC
>DAIDTV010000312.1 GCA_027457005.1 Chloroflexota bacterium | reverse complement strand
GCCTACGCCGACGTCCCGGGGTACCTGCTCGTCTTCCCCGTGGTCTACGGGGCGATGGCGTACTTCGCGCTGGCCATGGCCCGCCACCTGCGGGTCTTCGCGGCTGCCGGGCCATCGAGCCCGTTCGCGTCGGTCCCGCGCCGGGCCGCGGGGCTGGTCGTCTACGCGCTGGCGCAGGCGCGGATGTTCCGGGATGCCCGCGCGGGGCTGATGCATCTCGCGATCTTCTGGGGATTCGTGGCCCTCACGGTCGGGACGGCCGACATCATCACCGGCGGCCTCGTGCAGGCGATCGTGGGCTGGCCCGCCGACGGCGTGCTGTGGAACGCGCTGACGGCGCTCCAGAACGTGGCGGCCGTCGGGGTGCTCGTTGCCGTCGGGTACGCCGGCTGGCGGAGGCTGGTCACGCGCCCACGCCGACTGGCCCTCACCCGCGGCGCGCTCGTCATTTTGGTCCTGATCGGCGGCGTCGTGGTCACCGAGCTGGCGGCGATGGCGCTCGGCGCAGCCCGGTGGGGCGACCGGCCCGGCGCGATCGTCGCGAACGCGCTCGCGGCGCCGTTGCGCACCCTGGACCCGGGGCTCCTCCAGGTCGGGTTCGCGGCGTGCTGGTGGGCCCATATCGTGCTGGTCGCGGCCTTCATCTGCTACCTGCCCGGCAGCAAGCACCTCCACATCGCCACCAGCTTCTTCAACGTCTACCTCCGCAAGCTCACCCCCCGGGGGCAGCTTCCGGCCATGGACCTGGAAGCGGAAAGCGGGACGTTCGGCGTGCGGACGATCGCCGACCTCGGCTGGAAGGACCTGCTCGACGGCTTCACGTGCACCGAATGCGGACGCTGCACGGAGGCCTGTCCGGCCAACGCGACCGGCAAGTCGCTGGACCCGCGCGCCATGATCATGGGCATCCGCCACCTGGCCGTGGAGGCGGAGCGCGGGCTGAACCTGATCCCGAACAGCCCGCTGGTCCGCCAGACGTACGGCCTGGACGACCGGCTGGCGCCGGCGGCCCTCGCGACCCCGATCGTGGATGCGGCAATCCCGTATGACGCCGTGTGGGACTGCGTGACGTGCGGGGCGTGCGTCGAAGCCTGCCCGGTCCTCATCGAGCACGTGGACAAGATCGTGGGGCTGCGCCGGCACCTGGTCCTGGAGGAGACGCGCTTCCCGCTGGAGCTCAACGGCCCATTCCGGAACATGGAGCAGGCGGGCAACCCGTGGGGCAGCCCGCGTGCGGGCCGGCTGGACTGGACGAAGGACCTGCCGTTCAGCGTGCCCACCGTCGCCGAGCTGGCCCGGACCGGCACGCTCGACTCGCTGGAGGTGCTCTACTGGGTCGGCTGCGCGGCGGCGTTCGACGAGCGGAACCGCAGGGTCGCCCGCGCCGTGGCGACCTGCCTGTCCGCGGCCGGGGTGCGCTTCGCGGTGCTCGGCCAGGAGGAGTCCTGCACGGGCGACCCGGCGCGCCGGATGGGAAACGAATACGTCTTCGCGGTCCTCGCCGCCGGCAACATCGAGACGCTGAAGCGGTACGGCCTCGAGAAGCGGACGATCATCACCGCCTGCCCGCACTGCTTCAACACGATCGGGACGGAATACGGCCAGCTGGGCGGGACGTTCGAGGTCGTCCACCACTCGGTCTACCTCCGGGGTCTCCTGGCCGCCGGGCGGCTGCCGCTGGCCGCGGACGGCTCCGCGCCGAAGCGGTCCGTCACGCTCCACGACAGCTGCTACATGGCCCGCTACAGCGGCATCTCGGCGGAACCCCGCGAGGTGCTGCGCCAGCTCCCGATGGTCGAGCTCCACGAGATGGAGCGGCGCGAACGGTCCACGTTCTGCTGTGGTGCCGGCGGTGGTCGCATGTGGATGGAGGAGAGCCGCGGGACCCGCATCAACGAGGAGCGCACGCGCCAGGCGCTCGCCACCGGCGCGGACGCGGTCGTGACCGAGTGCCCGTTCTGCATGACGATGATCCGCGACGGGCTGAGCGCCGCGGGCGATCGCGGCTCGGGCGTGCAGGCGATCGACCTTGCCGAGATCCTCGCCGCCAGCCTCGCCCCGCCAGCGCTGACGCGCTGACGGGTCAGTCAGGCCGGGGCGCCGCCCAGCCGGATCGAGATCGCACCGGCCGTGGCACGCACCTCGGCGGCAAGCTCGGCCACCCGGGCCGGGGTGATCCGGTACGCGGGGCCCCACACGTTGACCGACGCCAGGACGCGGCCGCGGGCATCGCGGACGGGCGCAGCCACCGCGTTCTGACCCGGCTCCCATTCCGAGAATGCGGTCGCGAAGCCCCGGCGCCGGACCCGTGCCAGCTCCTCGAGGAGCGGCTCGAGGGCCGTGATCGTGCGGTCCGTGCAGGCCGCGAGGCCCGTCCTGACCATGCGCAGGATGTCGCGCTCCGCCATCGCCGCGAGGAGGACCTTGCCGGACG
>DAIDTV010000311.1 GCA_027457005.1 Chloroflexota bacterium | reverse complement strand
TGATGATGCCGCGCATGGACGGGCTGACGCTCGCCCGGCAGGTGAAGGAGCGTGCCGACCTGCCGGTGATCGTGCTGTCGGCCGTGGACAGCGGCGACTCCAAGGCGAGCACGCTCGAGGCGGTCGCCGAGCGCGTCCGCGAGGAGCTCGCCCAGCTCGACGCGGAGATCTCTGAGATCGAGCTGCTCTTCCAGCAGGCCCGCGGCGAGGCGGCCCGCCACGAGCAGCGGCGGGTCCAGGCGGGCGAGCGCCTGTCGGCCATGCAGAGTCGCCAGGACGTCGACCCAGAGGAGCTGCGCCAGGCGACCGCGCAGCTGCTGACACTGACCCGGCGCAGCGCCCTCATGGAGGCGCAGGTCGACGTGCTGGCGGGCAAGGAGAAGGTCCTGGCCCGCTACCGCGACCACCTCGCGCAGCTCGTGGAGGCGCTCCGGGCGGCGGCCGAGTGGGTGCCGCCGGAGGGGTCCGCCGACGAGCTCGAGGCGCTCCCCGTCTCGGCGGGAGTGTCCCGCGCGATCCTCTCGGCGCAGGAGGACATGCGGCGCGACATCGCCCGGGCCATGCACGACGGGCCCGCGCAGAGCCTGGCCAACATCGTGCTGCAGGCCCAGATCGTGGAGCGGCTGGTCGCGCGCGACCCCGAGGCAGCGGTGCGCGAGGCGCGGACGCTAGTCGACGTGGTGCAGCACGCGCTGGACACGACCAAGACCTTCATCTTCAACGTGCGCCCCATGGTGCTCGACGATCTCGGGCTGGTCCCCACGCTGCGCCGGCTTGCCCGGGACCGCGGGCGCGACGCGCAGGTCCCCGTCGACTTCGATTCCGTAGGCGCCGACCGCAGGCTCGACATCGACCTCGAGACGGGCCTCTTCCGCATCCTCGACGAGGCGGCGGTCGCGTACCTGGAGACCGCGCCCGAGCGCGTGTCGCTCTCGCTCGCCTGGGAGCCGGCGTCACTGGCGGCGCACCTCCAGGCGGTCCACACGACCGAGACGGTGCTGGCACTCCCCCCGGGGGCCACCACTGCCGAGGCGGACGCGTCATCCGACGAGGAGCGCCCCACGGCGCCGACGGGCACCAGGCGCCGGCGCGGCACGCGCGAACAGGGCGAGGACCTGCCACCCGCGCTGGCGGCCATGATCCGCGAGCAACGGGAGGACGAGGCCGCGCGGGCGCCCCGGGCCGAGCCGCCCCGCGCGCAGGGGCTGCCCGCCGCGGCCTGGCGCGACATCGAGCAGCGGGCCCGCTCGCTGGGCATCGAGGCGCGGCTCACCGACGAGGGGCGCTGCCTGGATCTTGCCGCCGAGCTGCCGAGCTGATCGTCGGCGCACGCGCAGGGACGGTGTGCGAAGTCACCGGTGCCGCTCGCCGCTCCCGCCATGGGACCATCGTGAGGCTTGTGCGGGGCCTGCCGTTCGCGTAGGGTGCGGGCGTCGACCCGGGTCATCTAGGCCGGCGTGTTGTCATCCGGTTCGTATCGAGCCGACCCGATCGGAGGATGGGGAATGTTCGCTCTCTCCCCGCCGTCTCGCGAAGCGGAGGCCGGGCAGGGGCTGGCCGAATACGCGCTGATCCTGGCCCTGATCGCCCTGGTGGCCATCGTGTCGCTGGCGTTCTTCGGACACAGTGTCAGCGGCCTGCTGAGCACCATCGGGACCAGCGTGGCCAACGCCACATGATCCCGGTGCCCGGCTGCAACGGAATCTGCCAGGTACTTGATTCCTAGTGGACTCGGCGGAGAATCGGGGTGCATACTGTGCGCCCGGTCGTCACCGACCGAGTTCACGTGAAAGGAGGGATCCAGCAAGTGGCGCTCGTCCAGTATCTCGTCGCCCGCTTCTTCGATCGCGAAGAGGGCCAGGGCCTCGCGGAATATGCCCTGATCCTTGCACTCATCGCGATCATCGCGATCGTCGCGCTGATCTTCCTGGGCCACCAGGTCAGCACCATCCTGAGCACGGTCGGAGCCTCGATCTGACGACGGCTCGCGAACGGCAAGAGCGCCCGCCGCGCGGCGGGCGCTCTTGCATATCTGGGCCTCTCCAGCGGGCCACGACCCATTTCGTGACGTGTCCGCAGACGGTCCAGCATGCGGTCACCCACCCCGAGATCCCATTGGGTCATGGGAGATTCGTAGGGTCGAACGCACCGGGTGGGGTGCTACAGTGTTGCCGCCTGTCACCTAGGGGAGCGTGGGGAGCACTCAGTTGAAACGATCGAGCCGGCTCATCATCCTGGTGGGCGTCCTGCTGGCGGTTGCCGCGTTCGGCGGCATCCTCTGGTACGGCAGCCAGGGAGGGACGACACCGGGCAGCGCGAGCGCGACGGTCGCGAGACCTGGTACTCGATCGCCGGCGACAGCTTCAGCACGATCTGCCAGCTCCTCGACCCGGGCGTGGGCGAAGGTCCGGATCGTGAGCGCCGCCAGGTAGCG
>DAIDTV010000310.1 GCA_027457005.1 Chloroflexota bacterium | reverse complement strand
GCCGGATCGTGCAGCACCACCGCCTTCAGCAGGCCGGACCCGATCACGAACAGGGCCGCTCCCACGTAGATGTAGGTCGGGAGCGCGAAGATGTTCCCGGATTCACGCACCGCCCGGAGGTTGCCCAGCAGGATCAGGGGGATCGCGAGCACGCAGACTTCGACGCGCACCGGGTACAGCGACGGGAACGCGGAGTAGATCTGCTCGATGGCCGATGACGTCGAGACGGCCACGGTCATGACGTAGTCGATCAGCAGTGCGGCGGCAGCGATCAGCGCGAAGAGCTTGGGCAGGTTCGCGCTGCCGACCGCGTATGCCCCGCCGCCCGACGGGTACGCGTAGCCGATCTGCCGGTAGCTGGTGGCCACGATCGCCAGGAGGGCCGCGATGCCGATGGCGAGGGGGAGGGTCAGCGACAGCGCCGCCAGCCCGGCCAGCACGAGGATGTTGAGGATCTCCTCCGAGGCGTAGGCGCTCGACGAGATGGCGTCGGAGCTGAGGATCGCCAGCGCCTTCTTCTTGGTGAGGCGCTCCTCGATCTCTTGTTCGCTCGCCAGGGGGGAGCCGATCAGGGTGCGACGGATCCGCGCGTAGGTACGGCCGAGCTCCGTCGTGGGGGCCTCGGCCTTGGGCTTGGCCCGCACGATCCCGGGACCCGCGTAGCGGAAGTACTCGGCCTGGGGACGCGCGACGCGGACGCGCCTGTCGCCGAGCTTCCGGCCACCCAGCGGACCCGACGAACCGGCGCCCCTTTCTCCCTCCCGTCCCTTCTCGTCCAGCCCGCGCCCTCCTCAGAGCCCCAGGTCGAGGCGGTCGATGAGTCGCTGGGGGAGGCCGGCCTCACGCATGGCCTGCTGGGTGACGGCGATGGCGTACGGGGCTCGCCGCCATGTGATGGTGCCGGCCGTCGTATCGAGGAGGGCGCCGGAGGCGCGCGGGTCGCCGTCCCTGGGCTGGCCGACCCCTCCCGGGTTGACGATGGTGCGCCGCCCGTCGAGCTGCAGCGTGGTCCCGTCGCGTGGCGCGATCGCCTCGATGCGCCCGCCGGTCTCGCGAAATGCCAGCGGCACGTGGGTATGTCCCACCAGGCAGTACGGCGTGTCGAACGCCCCGAAGTTGGCCCGGGCGAGCGCGGTGGAATACAGGTACTCCCACAGTGGGTCGCGGGGCGAGCCGTGTGCCAGGGTGAAGTCCCCGTCGACCCTGGTATGTGGGTTCTCGTTGAGCCACCGGCTCGCGCCGTCGGTCAGCTGTCGCGCCGCCCACTCGACCGCGACGCGGGCAGCGTCGTTGAACCACTCCGTGTCGATCTCGCCGAGCGCCGCAGCGTCGTGGTTGCCACGGACGCCCAGGGCGCCCTCCGCCTCCAGCCGCCCCACGACCTCCACCGGCGCGGGCCCGTATCCCACGACGTCGCCGAGGTGCCAGACGGCGTCGAACGGCGACAGCGCCTGGAGGATCGCGTCGAGGGCGGCGAGGTTTCCGTGGACGTCCGAAATCAGCGCGACGCGCATCCGCTCAGGGTAGCAGGCGGCGCCTGCCGGGAGCCCGGCGGGGCCACCGCTCGGGCGTCGCGCGCCGCTTCGTGATGAACACGAGGCGATGGTCCAGCAGCCCGGTCAGCCGGATCGGGTCGACCACCGGGCTCGGGTCCGCCCCGAGTTCCTCGAGCAGCGGCGCGGCCGCCGCGAGCTCGGTCGCAAAGGCTCCATCGCCGCCGTCGCGCTTCCAGGCCACGAAGAGGCCGCCGGGCCGGACGAGCGGCAGCGCCAGCTCGGCCAGCAGCGGCAGGGCGGCGACGGCGCGCGCGGTGACGATCTCCCAGTGGTTGCGCTGGTCGGGAGCCCTCCCCAGCTCCTCCGCGCGCACCCTGGTGACGCGCACGGTCGGAGGCTCCTCCCCGGCCGCCCGGGACGCGCGCCCGGCCGCCGCGGCGACCGTCTCCAGGAACGCCGCCTTGCGGGCGACCGAGTCGACCAGCGTCGCGCGCGCCACCGGGATCGCGAGGGCGACGGGCAGCCCCGGGTAGCCGGCACCGCTCCCGAGATCGAGCAGGCCGCCCGGGCGGCGGGGAGGGCGGCGCGCCGCGAGCCGGTCGAGGAGTGCCGGGACGGCCGCCAGGCTGTCGGTGACGTGCTCGAGGGCGATCGCTCCGGGGTCGCGGATCGAGGTGAGGTTCACGAAGGGACTCCACGCGAGCAACAGGCGAGCCTGCGCCTCGATCCCGGCCCGCATGCCCGGCGTCAGGTCCAGCGCGAGCTCGTCCAGCGCGCGAGCGAGCACCGCGTCGAACGGCGGACCCGCGGGTGGAAGGGCGGTGGCGTCCGCCGGGAGGGCGGCCCGGGCAACTCCGCCGGCGGTCGGCCGGGACGCTTCGGACGCCGTGGGGTCGCCGGGTGGCAGCGACGCCGGAAGGGAGCGGACCCGCTCCCGCCAGC
>DAIDTV010000309.1 GCA_027457005.1 Chloroflexota bacterium | reverse complement strand
CGCCACGGCGGTCGTGTTCCGGATGAGTCCCGCCAGCATCGCGGCGGGGAACGGGCGGTACGACGTGATCCCGATGCAGCCGACCCTGCGGCCCAGCGACCGAAGGTGGTCGACCACGGTGATCGCGGTGTCCGCGATCGTCCCCATCGAGAGCAGGATGTACTCCGCGTCGTCGCAGCGGTACGGGTTGACCAGGTCGTAGTGCCGGCCGGTCAGCTCGCCCCACTCCCGCATCGCGTCGTGCGTGACCTCGGACAGCCGGTCGTAGAAGGCGCGCTGCGCGATGCGGCCCTTCATGTAGCTGTCCTGGTTCTGGACCACGCCCGTCATCAGGCCCTGGGCCGGGTCGAACAGGTCGCGGATGGAGCTGCGCGGGTCGCCGACGTAGCCCTTCAGGAGCTCGTCCTCCGGCAGGAGCACGTTCTCCATGGTGTGGGTGGTGAGGAAGCCGTCCTGCACGCACAGGAACGGGGTCTCCGTCTCCTCGGCCACGCGCCGGCAGATCGCGGTCAGGTCGGCCGCCTCCTGCGCGTTGCGGGCGAACAGGATGCCCCACCCGGTGTCTGCCACGCCCATGACGTCGTCGTGTCCCGCGTGGATGTTGAGCGACTGGCTGGTGAGCGCGCGTGCGCCGACGTGAAAGACCGCCGGGAGACGCTTGCCGGAGATGACGTACAGGACCTCCTTCATCAGGAGGAGCCCCTGGCCGGCCGTGAAGTTCGTGACGCGCCCGCCGGCGAGCGCAAAGCCCTCGGCGGCGCTCGCCGAGGAATGCTCAGACTCGGGTTCGACGAAACGAAGGGCGGTCCCCCAGAGGTTCGTGCGCCCCTCGGCCACAGCTACCTGGTAGACGGCCGCCATCGTGGTGGACGGCGTGATGGGATACGCACAGGCCCCCTCCGAGATGCGGGTCTCGACGTGCGCGATCGCCTCCGAGCCGTCCACGATGGCCGGGATGCCGGGATACCGAGGAGGGCGTGAATCATGGAGGGACGCATCGGTAGTCATGCCGACAGTGTCCTTCCGGTCGCGCGTGCCCGGGACGGGCCGCTCGGCCCCCTGTCGTGGTACGACGGTCGCGTTGTGCCCTACGCGAGGGAGGAGGGGCCGCGCATCCGCGGGTCCCCGGCGGCCATCCCGTCGGGTAGGGCGGCCCGCCTCATCGCAGGAGCCTGGGCCCCTGCCGTGCCTCAGTGCGGGGCTGCGCCGACTCGGCGGGTGAAGCCGCAGATGCGGCAGGTGGCGAGGCCGGTCCGCTCGTCGAGGTCCAGGCGCGAGGCGCACCCATTGGTCCCGCAGAAGAGGTCCCGGTCGAATCCGTGCTGGGCGCGACGGCGCAACCGGCGCCTGGCCCCGGCCTGCGGGTAGTTGGTGGACGTGTTCACGTTGATCTCCCTGCGCCAGCCTGCACTGCATGCGGCGGCGCGTGTTGTCGCTCGTGGTCGACCTGTCAGGCGACCTGAGCCTGGTGTCGCGGCGCGCGCGGGGAGCGTTGCTCGACCCGCCGCGGGCGCCAGCGGCGTTGTCTTGATGCAGGAATTCTCCGTGATTCCGCCGGAAACGTCAAACGCAGTGTCGCGTGGAGCCACGCTCGCGCGCCACACCGGTACCATCCGCGTGTGCCAGACGTGGTGGTCCTGGAAGGCGTGTCGCTCACCCGTGACGGCCGGCCCATCCTCGAGGCGATCGACTGGGTGGTTCGCGAGGGCGAGCGCTGGATCGTGCTGGGCCCGAACGGCGCCGGCAAGACGACGCTGCTGGAGGTGGCGAGCCTCTACCTGTTCCCGTCGGCCGGGCGGGTCACCGTGCTCGGCGCGACGCACGGTCGCACGGACGTGCGGCCGCTCCGGTCGCGGATCGGGTACGCCAGCGCGGCGCTGGCGCGCCTGCTGCACCCGGACCTGACGGTGCTCCAGGCGGTGGCGACCGGCCGGAGCGGCGTGCTCGACCCGTACTGGGCGGAGCCGGCGGCGGAGGATGTCTCGCTCGCGGTCGCGCTCCTGGCGCGGCTCGGATGTTCGATCCTCGCGCAGCACGCGCTCGGGACGCTCTCCGAGGGCGAGCGCCAGCGCGTGCAGATCGCGCGCGCGTTGATGGCGTCGCCGGACCTGCTCCTGCTCGACGAGCCGAGTGCGGGCCTGGATCTCGGCGCGCGGGAACTGCTGGTGAGGAGCCTGGCTGGCCTGGCCGCGGACCGGCGGATGCGCTCCATCGTGTTCGTGACGCATCACGTCGAGGAGATCCCGACCGGATTCACGCACGCGCTGCTCCTCCGGGGCGGTCGGGTGCTGGCGGCGGGGCCGCTGGAATCCACCCTCACGGCGAAGGCGCTGACTGCGTGCTTCGGGTTGCCGCTCGAGGTGGAGGCACGGAACGGGCGATGGTCGGCGCGGGCGGCCGATCTCCCCGGGGCTGCGAAGGGGCACCCGCCCGCCGGCCGGC
>DAIDTV010000308.1 GCA_027457005.1 Chloroflexota bacterium | reverse complement strand
CATCAGACATCACGTTCGAGGGCAGCGCGAGGCCGCTGCTCGCGGGCCTGTTGGCAGTCCAGGTCTTCATCGGCTACGAGTGGCTCATGTCTGGACTCTCGAAGGTGCTGGCCGGCAACTTCGCCTCGGGGCTCGCCGGCACGCTGGCCGACCAGTCGAAGGACCTGACTGGCCCGTATAAGTCGTTCCTCGATCAGGTCGTGATCCCCAACGGTCAGCTGTTCGGCTACCTCGTCATGGTCGGTGAGCTCGCCCTCGGGGTCGTCTTGATCGGCGCCGGCCTGCTCTGGCTGACCCGCTGGTCCCGCCTTGGCAGCCGCGGACGCCAGGCCATCCTCGCCCTGATCGTCCTCGCCGGGATCGTGGCGATCGTCATGAACGTCAACTTCCACCTGATGAGCGGCGCGAACCATCCGTGGATCATCGCCGCCGATCCCAACGGTGAAGGGATCGACCTCGATAGCGTGATGCCGATCATCCAGGCGATCATCGCCCTGGTCAGCCTGGACTTCCTGATCGCGATCCGGCGGACCGCACCGGCGAGGGTGGCCGCGACCTCCCGGGCGCCGGCCTCCTGACCTCCTCCGCCATCGCCGCCTCGCGGACGATAACCCCTCACGCGAGTTGCCGGCGGGGCCCGAGCGCTCCGCAGGTCGCGACGAGTTGGCCGCTGCAGCGGGGCCGCCCCGGACCTGACCGTCGGCGGGGCGGATCTTGATCGAAGCTTGAGCAGGCCACGCACGTCCCCTTGACCGGCGTCGGCCACGCTTCGTGGAACGGCGGTCAGGCGGCTGCCAGAAGGCTCGCCGCACGCCATGGACGGATGGGCACGTGCCGAACTGGGCACTGCCGAACTGGCCGAACGAAACACGCTGGAGGTGACGAGATGATGACGGGTATCGGCTGGGGCATGAGCCTGGCCGGCTGGTCGTGGATGGTCGGCGGGCTGCTCGTCGTGGCGGTAGTCGTGCTGGCCGTGCGCAGGCACGGAGCGCCTTCGCCCGCTGGCGTCGCGACTCCACTTGATGCACTGCGCGAGCGGTACGCGCGCGGCGAGATCTCCGATGGCGAGTTCGAACAGGCCCGTCGGGCCCTGGGGAACGCGTGATGCGCCGCGCGACGCTCGGCCGGCTGGGCGCCGGTCTTCTCGCCCTCGCCCTGGTCCTGCTGGCGGCAGGGGTCGCCTTCGGAGGATCAAGCGGCGGTGCGCCGCTCGTGCCGACGACGGCCGCGGCGAGCTCCGCTGCGGTCCCCTGGTCGGCCCTCGGACCGGGGATGATGGGGGGCACCGGCGAGTCGGGCGCCGCAGGGTCGATTGGCGGTATCGGCGGCTACGCGTCGGCCGGCATGATGGGCGGCGCCGGGATGATGGGCGGTGTCGGCGTGGATGCCATGAGCGGGGCGATGGGCAGCGCCCTCGCTGGCCGGGTCGGACAGCCGATCTCGCCGGCGCAGGCGAACGAGCTCGGCGCGGCGACTCCTGCGGGGGCGACGCTCGACCGCGTCGCGAACCGCATCACGTTCTCCACGACGAGGGTGCGCCTCGCGGTGCTTGCGAGCCCGCCCGACGGAAAGGACCTCACCTTCCGCATCGCGGGCCTGGTCAATCCGACGATCGTCGTGCCGCACGGCGCGTCGGTGAGCGTACAGCTCATCAACGCTGACCCGGACATGAGCCACAACTTCGCGGTCGTCTCGGCGAAGCCGCCCTTCTCTGTCATGCCGATGATGAGCGGCCGGGCCTTCGCGGGTGCGATCTCCGCGCCGCTGGGCGACCCGACCTCGGCCGGGCTCCCGAGCGAGACGATCAGCTTCACGGCCGCGACCAGCGGGACGTTCACCTACGTGTGCCAGGTTCCCGGTCACGCCGCGGCGGGCATGTACGGCACCTTCGAGGTCGCCAGCGCCTGATCGTCCACGCTCCGTCGTGCTCGGCGACCCAGAGCGGGCCCGAGTACGACGGGCGGCCCGTTCCTTCGCGTGTTCTCCGCCGGCTCTCAGGGCCCGCTCAGCTGCCGGTGCGATCCTCGGCACCATGGAACAGCCGAGCCGCCCGCTGCAGCCGGAACGCCCCGGGGGGCCTTCGATCAGCATCGGGACCGGCTGGCTCCTCCCAGCCGCCCTCGTGACCTTCATCGTTGCCACGGGCTACCTGCCGGCGCATGGGGAGGGCGCACCCGCCCCCGATGCACTGCTCGCCCTGGCCGCGGCGCTGTATGTCGCCGGACTGGCCATCGTCGCTCCGCGCGCCGTGCGGGCCCTGGTCCTCCGCCTGGCTGGGGAGCCCGTTCGGCTGGTCCTCCTGGGGACGACGGGCGACGAGCTCAGCGACCCCCGCATCGCGGCACGGTGGCGCCTGCTGGCCATCCTGGGCGGCGCCCGCGTCGCGCTGCTGACGCTGCTGGCGAGCGTCGCGTTCGGATCCGCCTCAGCGAGCGAGACC
>DAIDTV010000307.1 GCA_027457005.1 Chloroflexota bacterium | reverse complement strand
GCGGCCGGCGAGGCGCAGGCCCCGGCGACCAGCGCGAGGACCGCGGGCACCGCGAGCATGCGCAGCCGGCCCCGGAGCGGGCCCGGGGCCGATGGCCCCCGGTGCGATCGGACGCGCGGTGTCAGTCGAGACACGGTGACCTCCCCAGGTGACACGTCAGCCGCGGGTGCCGACCAGGCGGCGTTCCACGAGCACGACCAGGACATACAGCACGACGCCCAGCAGGGCGATCGTCAGGAGCGTGGCGAACAGCAGCGGGATGTCGAACAGGCTGCCGCGGGCGAGGTTGATCAGGACGCCCAGCCCGCGGTCGCCGCCGGCCCACTCGCCGATGATCGCGCCGACCACGGCGAGCGTGACGCCCACCCGCATGCCGCCCATGATCCCGGGCAGCGCCGCGGGCAGCTCCAGACTCCACAGCAGCTGCCAGCGCGTCGCGCGGAACGAGCGCGCCATCTCCAGCAGCCGCCGGTCCACGTTGCGCAGCCCGACCATGGTCGCGACCGCGACCGGGAAGAAGACGATCAGCGCGCAGATCACGACCTTGCTGAGCAGCCCGGTCCCGAACCACAGGGCCACCAGCGGCGCGAGTGCCAGGATCGGCGTGGCCTGGGCCGCGACCAGGTACGGGGAGAGGACACGCTCCGCCAGGCGGGAACGCGCCAGGGCGTAGCCCGCCACCAGCGCCGAGCCGGCACCGACGGCGAACCCGAGGAGGACCTCGAGGAGCGTCTGCGCGGCGTGCGGCTCCATGGTGCCGTCGGCCCAGGCCGACACGAACCGCGCCGCCACGACCTCGGGCGCGGGCAGGATGAAGACCGGGTAGCCGCCGAGCACCACGATCAGCTTCCAGGCCACGACGAAGACGAGCGCCGCCGCGCCGACGTCGATCGCGCGCCGCCAGCGGCCCGGTCCCCGCCGCAGGGCATGGGCCGCCGGTCGGGACCCGCTCATGTTCCCGACTCCGGCCCGAACGGGTCGAACCAGGCCGGCTCGCCCAGGTCCTCGATGCGGACGGGGCGCTCGCGCTGCCGGCGGTGGAGCTCGGCCGTGAGCTCGGCGGGTGTCGGATCGTCGGTGGCGCCCGCCAGGTGGCGCCGGATCAGGGTCGCCGTCTGCCCGAGGGCCAGCGTGTCGACGTTGGCCTCGCGGCTGGCGCGGTCGATCCCCACGGGCAGGTCGGCCACCACGCGGCCGGGCCGGGGCGAGAGGACCACCACCCGGTCGGCCAGGAAGATCGCCTCGGAGATCGAGTGGGTCACGAGCAGGATGGTGGTCTCGGTGCGCTCCCACAGGTGCAGCAGCTCGGCGTTGAACCGCTCGCGGGTCAGCGCGTCCAGGGCGCTGAACGGCTCATCGAGCAGAAGCACGGAAGGCCCCATGGCCAGCGCACGGGCGATCGACACGCGCTGCCGCATGCCCCCCGACAGCTCGTGCGGCCGGGCGCCCGCGAACTCGCGCAACCCCACCAGGCCGAGCAGGTCCCGGACCTGGTCGTCCCGCCGGGCGCGCGACCATCCGGCGAGCTCCAGCGGATACCCGATGTTGCCGGCGGAATCGCGCCAGGGCAGCAGGCGTGGCTCCTGGAAGACGAACCCGATCCGCGGATCCGGGCCGGTCACGGCGGCGCCGTCGAGCTCGACCTGCCCGGCGGCCGGACGGAGCAGGCCGGCGACGATCCGCAGGAGCGTGCTCTTGCCGCATCCGTTGGGCCCGATGAGGGCGACGACGGAACGCTCGGGCACCTCGAAGCTGACCCGGTCGAGCACCGGCAGCGTGCCGTCCACCGTGGCGAACGACCGCGAGACACCGCGGATCGCGATACTGGTCAGGGCGTGGACCCCCGTCGTGCGGCCTCGCATCGGGCGCAGGCGGAAGGGGCACGGGCGGTGCCGGCGCACGTGGCGCCGGTCGCACGCGCCTCACTTCTCCCATCCGGACTCTGACCGTCGGCTCCCTGCCAGGGGATCCACCGCCGTGACGCTCGCGCGCCGCGTCGGGTCGTGGGCTGGCGGGCCTCGCGGCGCCGCCGACCACCGGTCGGGACTTCCACCCAACCCCGAAGTGAAGGCGTATTCGTGCCTGCGCCGAGAGGATAGCGCACGGGGCACGGAGGCGCCGCTACAGTGCCCCCATGCTGACGCTCGTCCTCACCCGGCACGGATCCACCCCACGCTCAAACCCGGAGCAGCACCTCGGGCAGCGGCTCGATCTCCCGCTCTCCGACACGGGACGCGCGGCGGCGCGTGCCCTGGGTGAGCGGCTGGCCGGCGTCCCCTTCGATCGGGTCGTGTCGAGCCCGCTCGCGCGTGGGCGCGAGACCGCGTCGCTGGTCGTGCCCGGCGTCCGCTTCGAGATCGACGCACGCCTGGCCGAGATGGATTACGGCCGCTGGGAGGGGCTGACCTACGCGCAGATCAACGCGGCGGACGCGGCAGGTCGGCGTCGCTGGGAGGAGGAC
>DAIDTV010000306.1:338-2464 GCA_027457005.1 Chloroflexota bacterium | reverse complement strand
GGCGACAAGGGCGTTCCCGCGCCAGAGGTTACCGCGCCGGAGGTTCCCGCGCCGGAGGTTCCCCGCCCACGAATCTGCAGAACTTGCACCACCGGAAACGTATGTGCAGACCTGCGGTCAGATGCGAGCATCTCCACGCGGCCCGAGCCGTGCC
Source organism: Chloroflexota bacterium (assembly GCA_027457005.1). Classification (GTDB taxonomy): domain Bacteria; phylum Chloroflexota; class Limnocylindria; order Limnocylindrales; family CSP1-4; genus JAJYNJ01. Next base: position 2,310 of record DAIDTV010000306.1, on the reverse strand, counting down.
GCCTTCTTGCGCCCCGTTCGGGTCGGGCCGGAATCGCCGCCGAAGGCCGCTCGCCGGGGGTGCCGGCACGGCCAGGTGCAACATACGGTTCCCCGAGGGCAAGTTCTGCAGGAAACAGCGGCCCGGCGTCGGATAGCGTTCCTCCGGTGCAAGAACCGCAGGTTACCCGGGCAGCTGGGGCTCGGGCCGCTGGGTGCTCGGCACAGCGGCCGCGCGGGGCAAGGGCATGCCCGGAAGGCTTGCTCCTGGGTGCCAGAGTCGCTCGGCGCAACGGCCGCCCGGCGCGAGAGCTGCCCGGCGCGAGAGCTGCTCGGCGCGAGTGCTGCCCGGCGCGGGGGTCGCCCGGTGCGGGGGTCGCCCCGCGCGAGTGCTGCTCGGCGGTGCCGTCTCCGCGCCATCCCTATTGCGCGGTCCAGCCCCCGTCGAGCGGCAGGATCGCGCCCGTGATCAGGCCCGCCGCGCGCGATGCCAGGAAGACCACCGCGGCGGCCACGTCCGCGGTGGTGCCCACGCGGCCCAGCGGGATGCGGGCCAGCACGTCGGCCAGGAACGCCGGATCGTCCAGGCGCTCGGCGGTGCCGGGCGTGTAGATCCACGTGGGGGCGATCGCGTTGACGGTGACGCCCGACGCGGACCACTCGAGCGCAAGCACCTTCGTCAGCATGTGCACCCCGCCCTTGCTCGCCGAATAGACGGCGTGGCGACGGATGCCCACGATGCCTGCCTGCGACCCGATGTTGACGATCCGCCCGTAGCCACGCTCGAGCATGTGGCGCGCCACCGACTGGGAGGTGAAGAAAAGCCCCCGCAGGTTGACCGCCATCATCTCGTCCCAGTCGGCCTCGGTGACATCGATCGCGTCGTGGTTCGCGCCCAGGCCGGCGTTGTTGACCAGGATGTCGATGCGCCCGAGCCGGGATACCGCCGCGTCTACGCTCACGCGAGTGCCGGCCACATCGCGCACGTCGAGCACCAGCGGCTCGATCCACCCGTGCGGATCGTGTGCACCGGTCGCCGGGGTGCCGTGCGCCGGGGCGTCTGCACCCTCGAACGCGGCGTGGTCGCGGACGCCCGCCAGCACGTGGGCACCGCTGGCGGCGAGCGTCAGCGCGACGTCCCGGCCGATCCCCCGGCTGGCGCCGGTGACCAGCGCGACCTGGCCCGACAGGTCGAAGTCCGGTGGCTCCATGGTCGTCCTCCGCTCGGCTGGCGGGTGGATGGCGCCGCTCCCGCACATCGCGTGCTCCGGCGGGAGTGTCCAGGCCGCCTGGGACAAGGGTGACACGCGGCCCGGGCGCCCGTCGTTCAGCGCAGCACGTTCTCTCCCCTCCCCGGCCGTCGCCGGGCAGCGGTCCCTGCCCGGCCCGCGGGGCGTTTGCACAATCGGCCCACATCGGGTATACATTCAGCATGACGTTGAATGTCACAGAAGATCGAAGGACAGAGGTCGATCAGGCTGGCCCGGTCGAGCACGTTCCGGCCGATCAGGCTGCGGCGGCCGAGCACGTTCCGGCCGACCAGGCTGCGCCGGGCGACGAGAGTGCGTGGAGTGAGCCGGCCGGCGACGCCGCACCTGCGGGCACACTTCCCGGCGACGCGCCCCGGCCGATCAGCGACGAGCTGCTCGACGAGCTGACGGCGTGGCCGCCGCGCGACCGCGCTGGCATGTTCCGCAACTGGCATCGTGGCGCTCTCAGCCTCATCCAGCTGAACGTGGTCGCGGTCCTCGAGGCCGAAGGCCCGCTCCCCATGAGCCGCCTGGCCGACGAGCTTGACGTGTCGGTGGCCAGCGCGACGGGCATCGTGGACCGCATGGAACGTCGCGGGATGGTCCGGCGGCGGCACGCAACCGACGACCGCCGCGTGGTGGACGTCCATCTCACGGAGCAGGGCACCCGCATCTTCCGCGATCTCGAAGCCCACCGGCGGGGGCACCTCGCCCGACTGCTCGGCGAGCTGAAGGAAGAGGAGC
>DAIDTV010000306.1:0-328 GCA_027457005.1 Chloroflexota bacterium | reverse complement strand
TGCCGGCTTCCTCAAGGGCATCCGCGCGATCAGGGCCGCCAGGAAGCGGCTGGTCGACCCGCCCGAACCGGGTGCCGGGCAAGATCCCGAACAGGGTGCCGCGGAAGATCCGGATCCGGCGTCCGACTGCGAACCCACAGGCGGCGCACCAGAGCCACGCACGGTGGAGAGCAGGGACCCCGACCGATGACCATCCGACTCCTGACCAGGTTCCTCCGGCCCTACTGGCGGTCGCTGCTCCTGGTGGTGGCGCTGCTGACCATCCAGGCGGTCGCCAACCTGTACCTCCCCAACCTCTACGCCGACATCATCGACAACGGCGTGGCGG
>DAIDTV010000305.1 GCA_027457005.1 Chloroflexota bacterium | reverse complement strand
GGCCGGTCCCGGCCTCGCACGGCCACGCTCGATCCGGGTCGTGAGAGGCGGCCGACAAGCCGGCGGCGGTCGTGTGCGTCTTCCGGACTCGCCTTTGCGTTCCACGGGTGCAAGATCTGCAGGAAAGAGGCGGGGCCAGGTTGAACGCCCTGGACCGGCCGCAGGACCATCGGATCCCCGCGCCGGCCTCGGATCCCGCGCAGTGCCGTCGGATCCGGCCGCAGGACCATCGGATCCCCGCGCCGGCCCTCGGATCCCGCGCACAGCGCCCTCGTATTCCGCGCGGCACGCTGTCGCCGCCCTCGCCTCACCCGGCGACGGCCAGCGCCTCCAGGGCTTCGGGCAGGTCGGCGCGGCCGAAGCCGAGGCGGAACCGGTCGGGCGCACATCCGAAGGCCGGCCCGGGAGCGACCACCACGCCGGCGCGGTCGCGCCAGTGTGCGAGCACGGCCTCCGGGTCGCCGCCGTGCCGCTCGAGCAGCGGCGCCGCGATGCGGGCCACCGAGACGGTGGTGGCCGCGGGGCGCTCCCACGCGATGAGGTCCGGGTGCGCCGCGACGAACGCGTCCAGTCGTGCCTGGTTCGCGATGCACAGGCGCCGCGTGCGCTCGCGCAGAACCCCCTCGGCGCGCAGGGCGATCGTCGCGAGCACCTCGGATGGCCCGGCGGCGCACAGCGTCGTGTAGTCCTTGATCGCCATCGCGTGCGCGCGCAACCCGCGGTCGCCGGTGACGAGCCAGCCGATCCGGAGCCCGGCCAGGCCGTACACCTTGGACGTGACTCCGACCGCCACCGACCGGTCGGAGAGTCCGGTCACGGACGGCGCGGTCTCGCCGGCCCATTCGAGACCGCGGTAGACCTCGTCACCGACGACGCGGATCCCCAGCGCATCGCAGCGCGCGACGATCTCGCGCAGCTGCTCTCCCGGCGCCGCCACGCCGGTCGGGTTATGCGGCACGTTCAGCACGAGGATCGCGACACCCGGCCGCAGCGCCTCCATCAGCCGCTCGAACGGGAAGCGCCAGCCATCGCCACGCTCCTCGACCGGGACCAGGTCGAGCGTGGCGCCCATCGCCCTCGGCACCTCGTGGAGCGACTGGTACGCGGGCGTCAGCGCGACCGCGCGGTCGCCCGGCGCCAGCGTGGCCGCGAACGCCAGCAGCAGCGCCTCGGCCGCGCCCACCGCCACCAGCACGTCGTCCGGGCCACGGCCTGGGTAGAGGGCCGCGATGGACGCCCGCAGGTCCGGATCGCCGGCCGCCGTGCGATATCCCAGCCGCAGCCGCTCCCACCGTTCTCGCCGGTCCGCGTCGGCGAGGTCCAGCAGCTCCCGGGTCGAGAGCGTCTCGGGATCGGACGACCCCAGCTGGTGCGGGAGGTCGAACTCGAAGCGGTCGAAGAACCGCTCGAGGGCGAACTCCGGCATGGTCCGGAGCCGCCCGGTGTCCGCGGTGCCCCTGGCCCCACCGTCCTGCATCAGCGCGGCTCCCGTGCCCTGTCGATCTCGTCGCGACCCGGCATCCCCTCGCGCGCTCCGTGACGAGTGGTGGCCAGCCCGCCCGCGGTCCTGCCCCGCCGGACCGCCTCGACGAACGGCCGTCCTTCCGCCAGCGCCGCCGCGAACGCGCCGTTGAACGCGTCCCCGGCGCCGACCGTGTCCACCGGATCCACATCCAGGGCCCGGAAGACCTGCTCGACGTCGGGGCCCAGGGCCGCGACCCCCCGGGCGCCGAGCGTCACGGCGATGCGCAGCTCGCGATCCGCGGACGCGAGCGCATGGGCGGCGCGCACGGGGTCTCCCGCGAAGCCCGGCACCAGCAGGTCCAGCTCGGTCTCGTTGGGGGTGATATGCGACGCGAGCCGCAGCAGCGCCGCGGGGACGTCGCGGGCGGGAGCGGGGTTCAGCACGAACGGCGCCCCCACCGTCCTCGCCACGAATGCGGCCGCGAGCACCGCGTCTGCCGGGACCTCCAGGCTCGCCAGCAGCACGGAATCGGCGCCGAGCACGCGTGAGAGCGCCGACTGGACGTCACCGGGCGTCAGCGTGGCGTTTGCGCCGGGTGCCACGGCGATCTGGTTCTCGCCCCCCGCATCCACCACGATCAGGGCGACGCCCGTGGCCGTCCCACTGCGCACGCGCACCGCCGAGCAGTCCACGCCCTCGGCGGCCAGCGCCGCCAGAGCCTCTCGCCCGAACATGTCGTCGCCGACCGCTCCGACCATGGCGACCGAGCCCTGGCCCGGCCCGCCACGGAGCGCACGGGCGGCTGCGACCGCCTGGTTGCCGCCCTTGCCACCCTGGTGAACCGAGAACTCGCCGCCGACCACCGTCTCCCCCGGCCCGGGCAGCGGCGCACCGCTCACCACCATGTCGACGTTGATCGCTCCGAGGACCACCACTCGTGCCGGGATCGCAGCGGACGAGGCACCGGTGTGGGCGGACGGGACCTCCGCGTGGCCCTCCGGC
>DAIDTV010000304.1 GCA_027457005.1 Chloroflexota bacterium | reverse complement strand
CGACGACGTACGCCAACGCGTAGGCCGCCATGCCGAACGCCATCGTCGTCGGTTTAGCCCGCGCCTCGGTGAGGGTCGGCACGCGGAGCTGGAACAGCACGATCAGCAGGCCGTTGAACGCGAAGAGCAGTCCCCACGTGGCCGTGGATACGCCGAGATCGCGGCTGGCGTGGATGGGCAGCGTGACCACCCACTGGAACGACACACCGTGGATGAGCACCGCGATGGCGAGAAACGGCAGGAACAGCGCCCGCGCCGGCCGGCCACCGAGGGTCGAAGAGCCCACCAGCACGGGCGATCCCCGACCGGCCGGATCCGGGTGCGGCCCGTCCCGCACGGCTCCGGCCGCGCCCACGGTCACGCCCGGCGAGTCCGCCCGCGTCACCGCGGGGCGCGTCTCCGCCGCACGCGTCGCCGCCGGGCGCGTCTCCGGCATGCCCACGATCAGGATCGCCGTGTAGGCGATCAGGATCGACCCGGCCACCGTGAACAGCACCGGGTACCCCAGTGTCGAGAGCCCTGCGCCGATCGACGGCCCGGCGATCCAGCCGACGGCTGCCGCGACCCCCAGCAGCCCGTACGCCCGCGGCCGCCTGGACTCCGGCACGACGTCGGCGACCGCGGCACGAGCGGCGGGAACGAAGGCCGGGTCGACGATCCCGAGCACGAGCGTGAGCAGCGCGATGCTCGCGAGGTCGTGCACCTGGCCCATCGCGATGACCGTGGCCGAGGTCAGGGTGATCGACGCGATCATGACCACCCGCCGTCCGAAGCGGTCCGCCAGCCATCCCCCGGCGGCGTTCGACGCGATCGAGGCCACCGCGTACAGGCCCAGCACCAGGCCCGACTCGGTCGCGCTGGCGCCCAGCACGGTCGTCAGGTAGATCGTCAGGAACGGGAAGACCAGGCTGAACCCGAAGCTCGCGACCAGGTCGCCGACCGCCAGCACCAGGACCGCGCGATCGAACTCGCGCCGCAGCTCACCGAACGCCCCGAAGGGCCCGAGCCGTGCAAGGGAACCCACCACGCCAGAGTAGCGCCGGGCTGGCGCCTCGTATGCTGTCGCCATGCAGGTCGTGGGCAGGGAGCGTGAGCTGGGCCGCCTGGGAGCCGCCCTCGAGCGTGCGGCCGCCGGCAGGCTTTCGCGGGTCGTGGTGACCGGCGCCACCGGCATGGGCATCAGCACGCTCCTGTCCGAGCTCGAGCGACGCCTGGTCGGCGAACCCGGGGTCATCGTGGCGAGGGGAGCGGCGGTCGAGCCACGTTCCGGGCATCCGTACGCCGCGCTCTCCGCGGCGCTGGAGGGACCGATCTCCTCCCTTCCCGACTCCCGCCTGCCCGAGGTGCTGGGCCCCGCCGCGGACGAGATCGCGCTGCTCCTGCCCGACATGGCCGCGAGAATCCGGCTTGCCTGCCCCATGGACGTGCCCATGCAGTCGGCGCCGGACCAGCGCCGGGGTCGGCTCGTCGAAGGCGTGCTCGGGGTGCTCGGCCGGCTGGCATCCGGCGGTGCCGCCCTGCTCGCGCTCGACGACCTCCACTGGGCCGACCCGGGAACCCGGGCGTTCGTGGAGTTCATGCTCGGGCTCGACGTGGCGCTGCCGGTGTGCCTGGTGGTCTCGTACCACCACGACGAGCTGGACCGGCGGCACCCCTTCGGCCCGGTCGCGGCCGCGCTCGCGGAACATCCCTCCGTCGAACGGATCGAGCTCGAGCCGTTCCGGCCGGACGAGCTGCTGCGGTTCATCGAGGTCGCATCGGGCGAGCGGCCGACCGCGGGCCTGTTCGCCGCGATCGTCGAGCGTTCCGGTGGCAATCCGCTGGTGGCCGACCAGCTGCTGGCCGCACGCCGGCTCGTCCCGGGAGCACGGCTCTCGGACACGTTCGACGAGCTCATTGAATCGCGCCTCGGGCTGCTCGGAAACGCGGCCGCGCGGTGGGTCCGCGTGCTGGCCGCCGTGCGGCGCCCCATCGAGTCGCAGTCGCTCGTGGGGATGCGTCTCCCCGACGGAACCCTGACCGAGCGCGGGCTGCCCGAAGCGGTGGAGTGCGGCCTCGCGACGCAGGACGCCGGGCGGGTGCGCATCGCACAGGAACGGTACGCGGAGACGATCGAATCGCTGCTCGACCCCATCGGGCGACAGGCGATCCACGCGGCGATCGCCGGCCGGCTTCCCGGCCCGCCCGCCGAGCAGACCTGGCACTGGGAGCGCGCGCTGCGGCTCGACCGGGCGCGGGATGGCCACGTCGCGGCGGGAGTCGCGGCCGAGGCGCTGGACCCGGGGGGCACGGCGCTGGAGCACTACCTGCGGGCGCTCGAACTGGACACGCTCGAGCGGCGCGTCGAACACGCCACCGACTGGAGAGCCTTGGTCGCCGATCGTCACTGGGCCGCCGTAGGGGCCGCGGTTCTCGCCGGTGTCCTGCTTTGGCGCGTACTCCGCGAGTGAGCGGCTTCGCGGCTGTCTACCGG
>DAIDTV010000303.1 GCA_027457005.1 Chloroflexota bacterium | reverse complement strand
CGCTAGAGGAGGACTGCGGCATGGAGCGCTGGTACACCGCGCGCGAGGTCGCGGAACGCATCGGGATGTCCGTGCGCTACGTGCAGCGGGAGGCGCAGGCCGGCCGCCTCCGAGGTCGTCTGCTCGGCGTCGGCCCGCGCCCGGCGCTTCGCTTCCGGGGGGTCGACCTCGAGGACTGGCTGGAGAGCTGCACCCGCGAGCGTGGCTATCCCCGCGACACCGATGCGCGCTGATCGTCCTCGCGCTGATCGTCCTCGCGCTGGCCGGACCGCTCCTGGCGGGGCTGTGGTGTCAGCTCGCACCGCGAATGGAGCGACCGATACGCCAGACGTGCCAGGTGCGCCCGCGTCATCTTGTGGCGCGCCCGCACGCGTGGTGCCCTGTACGGCATGGACACCAAGAGCCCGGGACTCCGCCACGACGATCCCGACATCGACCGCGACGACGCCGCCCGCTGGATCGAGGCGCACCGCATCCGATCTGTCCACGCCCGACTCGAGGACCTGACCGGGCTCGAACGCCCCAAGCGCGCGGTGCAGGCCCTGGCCTGGGGCCTTGCCCATCCCGACGAGCTGCGGGCGGCCGGCGGATCGGTCCCGCCCGCGGTGCTCCTGACGGGGCCCGTGGGCTGTGGCAAGACGAGCCTGGCGCGGGCGCTGGCCGGCATGGTGGCAGCGCGTGTCGTATTCGTCGAGCTCACGGCCTCGGAGCTCACGCCAGCCCGCGTGGCAGCCCTCACGCGGTACGCGGAGGGCCTGGACCAGCCCCTCGTCATCTTCATCGACGAACTGTCGTGGCTGGGCATGGATCGATCCGACCGCCGCCATGACCCGGAGAGCCGCGCGGTCCTCTACGCGGTTCTGGGGGCCATCTCCGGACTGCACGACCCGGGCCACGCGCCCGTGCTCTGGCTGGGCGCCACCTCCGACGCGGACAGCCTCGACCCCGCCCTCACGAGGCCAGGCCGTTTCGGCCATGTCATCGAGGTGCTCGCGCCGGACGCTCCCACCCGCCAGGCGCACCTCGAACGGCTGCTCTCCACCCGGCGCACCGCCGGTCCGATTGACCTCGGTCCGCTTGTCGAGAGCACCGCCGGCGCGTCGTTCGCGTCGCTCGACCAGCTGGTCGACGACGGCCTGGCGCTGGCCCTCGCCGACGCTGATGTGGCACACGACGCGGGTCGCCGGGGTGGGGCTACGTCCCCTATACCTGGAGCGGTCGATGCCCAGCACCTGCTGGAGGCCGCCCTCGCCCGGGGCCACACCTCTGCGGCAAGGGAGCGCTCCGCCGATGACCTCAGGCGGGCAGCGGCCCATGAAGCCGGGCACGCCCTCGGCGCGGCCATCGCGCTGAGCATCGACGCGGTGCGCGCGGTCACGGTGGCACCCCGCGTGGTCGATCACTCGGGTGGGCATACGACGATCGGCGAGCCCCGCGACGAGGGCGCCGAACGATCCCAGACGGAGTCCGAGCTACGCGCGCACGTGACGATCGCCCTCGCCTCGGTGATCGCCGAACGGCTGTTGCTCGGCGAGGCGTCCACCGGCGCCGCCGAGGACGTGCGCCGCGCCGGACAGCTGCTGATGGAGCGCCTTGAGTCCGGGGTCGACGAGGCGTGGCCCGTGGCGTGGCCGGCCTGGCTGGATCTCGGCCCTGCCATGGCCGACCGACGGGCCGCGGTGCTGTGGAGCTCGATGGAGCGCTGCCAGGCGGCGGCGGAGGCGATGCTCGAAGCGCACCGCTCCGGCCTCGAACGGTTCGCGCGCCGCCTTCTGGATGCCGGCCATCTGGCCGGTCCCGAGCTCCGCCAGGCGCTCCTCGATGCGCTCGCCGCCGACGGCCCCGAGGGGGCGCTCCGGGTGGTCGCCTGACGCCCCTGCTGCGGATCGCCGTCGCCCTGGTTGCGCTGGTGGCCCTCGTCCTCGCCCTGATGGTCGGCACCCTCGCGACGCTGGTGCTCGTGGGCTCGATCGCGTTCCTGCGTCGCGTAGTCGGCTGAGGGGATTGCCATGGCCCTCGCCGATCCCTGGAGCATCCTCGGGCTCCGTCCCGGCGCCGACCGTGCTGCGCTGCGTGCCGCCTACCGGCGGGCGGCGTGGCAGCACCATCCCGACCACGGTGGCGCCGCGAGCCGCATGGCGGCAATCAACCGCGCGTATGCGGAGCTGACGGCACGCTCCCGACGCACGAGCGCGTGGCCGACCGACCACGGCCAGGAACCGTCGTCGCCCCGCCCGAGGTCGGGCTCGCCGCGAGCCGATGCTTCGCCGCCGACGTGCCCTGCGGGCGCGCCTCCCCGAGGGGGCACCGGCCGGGCCTCGGCGCTGTGGAGCTCGCGCCTGGGCCAGTGGGCCGTCACGCTCGCCGCGCTCGGCGGGCTCGACATTCTGTGGCACATCGGCGGCGTCGAGGTCCTCGCGCTCGCTGCGGGCGCCCTGGCGCTGATCGTCATCGCCGATCGTCGGCCGCCCGGTGCACCGTAC
>DAIDTV010000302.1:2259-2505 GCA_027457005.1 Chloroflexota bacterium | reverse complement strand
CCGTGCGCGCCATGGGCCCTGCCGTGTCGAACGAGGGCGCCAGCGGAAACGTGCCGTGCGTGGAGATGGAACCGAATCGGGGCTTGTAGCCGACCACCTCGCAGCACGCCGCCGGGATCCGAAGGGAGCCCCCCGTGTCGGTCCCCAGGCCGATGATGCACAGCCGGTCGGCCAGCGCCGCCGCAGTGCCACCGCTCGAGCCCCCCGCCACGCGCCCGGGATGGGCCGGGTTTTCGACGGTGCCGT
>DAIDTV010000302.1:0-2249 GCA_027457005.1 Chloroflexota bacterium | reverse complement strand
CCCCAGGCGAACTCGTGCAGGTTCGTCTTGCCCACCATGATGGCGCCCGCCGCCTCGAGCGTGCGCACCACCCGCGCGGTGCGGGATGGCACGTGGTCGCGGAAGATCGAGGAGCCGTACGTGGTGCGGATCCCGGCCGTGTCGAACAGGTCCTTGACCGCCAGTGGCACGCCCGCGAGGGGACCGGTCGGGCGCCGCGCCGCCCGGCGCAGCGCGCGGTCCGGGCAGGTCGTGATGAAGGCGTGACCTCCGGCGTGCGCGTCGATCCGGCGAAGGGCGGCCTCGGTGACTTCGACCGCCGACACGTCGCCCTGCCGCACCGCCGCGGCCAGTTCGGCAGCCGGGAGGTCGAGCAGCGGGTCGAGGCCGTCAGTCATCGGGATCCGGGCGGGTCGTGGCTCCGGCGTTCACGAGGTGAGTGTCGCGCCACGGCCGCCCCGTGTCCACCGGTGCAGGTCCGGGGCGGGATCGCCCGTGAGCCCGGCGCCCCTGTCGTGCGACACTCTCACCCGTGTGCGGGCGCTTCACACAGCGACTCTCGTCGGGCGAATTCGCCCGGATCTTCGGCGCCGAGGACCTGGCCGCGACGAGCGGTGATGCGTACAACGTGGCCCCCACCCAGCGCGTGGCCGCGGTGGTGGTGCGCGACGGCCGGCGAGTCCTCGACCGCTTCCGCTGGGGGCTGGTGCCCGGATGGGCGCAGCGCGTCACGATCGGGAGCCGGCTGATCAACGCGCGTGCCGAGACGGTGGCCTCCACGCCGGCGTTTCGCCACAGCTTCCGGGCCAGGCGCTGCATCATACCGGCCGACGGCTTCTTCGAGTGGCGCCGGGCCCCGGATGGCACGCGGCAGCCGTTCTACATCACGGCCGCCGGCGGTGCCCCGCGCGCGTTCGCGGGGCTGTGGTCCGCCTGGCGGGATCGAAGCGCCGGGGGCGATCGATCCGGCGCGGCCGACGGAACGCCCGGGGGCGATCGATCCGGCGCGGCGGGTGCGGCGCCCCTGCTGACGTGCTCGATCGTGACCACCACGCCCAACGCCCTGATGGCGACGCTGCACAACCGGATGCCGGTGATCCTGGAGCCCGATGCCTGGGACCTCTGGCTCGATCCGGCGCTCGCCGACCCGGGGGAGCTGCGTGCGCTCCTCCGCCCGTCGGGAGCCGACCTCGTCGCGTGGCCCGTGTCGGACCTCGTCAACAGCCCCCGCAACCAGGGGCCCAGGCTGATCGAGCGCCTGGCGCCCTGAGGCGCTGACCGTGCGACGCGGTCAGTGCTGTTCCAGTCTCGGCCGACCCCGCGGAGCCCGGAAGGGCCGCGTGGACCGGCAGGCCCGTCCCGATGAGGCGGCCCCCGCCTCACCCCACGATCTGGCGCAGGGCGAAGAGCACGTTGGCCGGCCGCTCGGCGAGCCGGCGCATGTACCAGGGATACCAGGCCGTGCCGTAGGCGATGAGGTCGCGCACCACGTAGCCCTCGGCGGCGAGGCGGCGCTGCTGATCGAGCCGGATGCCGTAGAGCATCTGCACCTCGAAGGCCGTGCGCGGCAGGCCCAGGGCCGCGGCATGTACCGCGAGCTGCTCGATCAGGGCGACGTCGTGGGTCCCGATCCCGATGCGGATCGCGCGGCCCGCGGCCCGAGCCTCCAGCATCGCAATCGCCAGCGCCGCGTAGTTCGCGTCCACCTCGCGCCGGCCGCGGTACGCCAGTGCGGCAGGCTCGTCGTAGGCACCCTTGACCAGGCGGATGGCGGGTTCGAGTGGCAGCAGGCGCTGGACGTCGGCCGCGGTGCGGCGCAGGTACGCCTGCAGGCAGATCCCGGTGTTGGCGTGCGCCGCCTTCAGCCGCTCGTACAGGGCCACCGTGCGCTCGGTGTACGCGCTCCCCTCCATGTCGATCCAGACGAGCCCGCCGTCCTGCGCCGCGCGCTCGGCGAGACGGCCCAGGTGCTCGAGCGTGCGCGCCTCGTCGAGATCGAAGCCGAGCTGCGTCAGCTTGACCGAGAGCTCGCCCGGGATCCCACGGGCGGCGATCGCCTCGAGCAGCTCCAGGTAGTGCGCCGCGGTCGCGTCCGCGTCCTCGATGCGGACCACGTTCTCGCCCAGGCGGGTGAAGAGGCTCCCGATGTGCTCCGCGCGGAACGCCTCGGCCTGGGCCAGGGCAGCCTCGGGCTCCTCGCCGGGCATGAGCAATCCCGCCCGCCTCGTCCCCAACCCGGGGATGCTCTGAGTAGCGGCCATCGGCCACCC
>DAIDTV010000301.1 GCA_027457005.1 Chloroflexota bacterium | reverse complement strand
GCGTACCCACCAGCAGGACCCCGGCCGCGCCTGCGAGCAGCCGGGCCCGGCGGCCCCGAATGGTCTCGAACATGTGCCTCTGACCTCCGTGCGTTCTCGTCGGAGCGGTCGCCGGCCACACGGCCGGGCTCCGGGTTTGGTTGTCGGGGCCAAGCCTGGAGGCCGGCGATCAAGAACGGGTCAAGGACGGCCGGTCGCGAGCCGCTCACCTCGTCGCCGGCCGCTCACCTCGTTGCGCGCCGCACCCCTCGTTGCCTGCCACCCTGCCCGCCGGTGCATACTCGGGCCGGGCGGTGGAGGCCCCTGCGGGGCGGAGCGCGCTGGCGCGGCTGAGGAACCGGTGAGCGTGGCCTTCCGCTTCCTGCACGCCGCCGCCCTCCACCTCGACAGCCCCTTCGGCGGGCTGTCCGAGGCGGCACCGCCGGGGGTGGCGGCCGCGGTGCGCCGCGCGACCCTCGGATCGTGGCGCAGGATCGTCGAGCTGGCGGTCGCCGAACGCGTGGACTTCGTACTGGTCGCTGGAGACGTGTTCGACAGCGACGAGCGGACGATCCGGGGCCAGCTGGCGTTCGTCGACGGGCTACGGGCGCTCGACGAGGCAGGGATCCCGTCGTTCGTGGTGACCGGCAACCACGATCCCCTGTCCGGCTGGGAGCCCTCGCTCGCCTGGCCGGCGGGCGCGTACCGGTTCGGGCGGAGCAGGTGGAGTCGCGACCCGTGACACGCGAGGGCGTCGAGATCGCGCGGGTCCACGGGATCAGCTACGGCGTCCGCGACGTGCGCGAGAACCTGGCGTCGCGCTTCCGGAAGGAGCCGGGCAGTCCGTTCGCGATCGGCCTGCTGCACGCCAACGTGGGCGGGCAGCCGGGGCACGAGAACTACGCGCCGTGCTCTCTCGCCGACCTGGTCGGCTCGGGAATGGACTACTGGGCGCTCGGCCACGTGCACCGCCCGCAGGTGCTGCGCGAGGGCGGCCCGGCGATCGTGTACGCGGGCAACCCGCAGGGACGCGACCCGGGCGAGCTCGAGCCACGCGGCGCGATGCTCGTGTCCGTGGACGGCGCGGGCCGCGCCGGGGTCGAGCTCCGGGAGCTCGACGAGATCCGCTGGGTGCACCGTGCGGTCGACATCGCGGGGTTCCCGGACCTCGACGCGCTGCTGGGCGGGCTCGAGCGCGAGCTGAACGCCGCCAGGGCGGGGGCGGGCCGGTCGGTGATCGCCCGGATCGAGCTGACCGGGTTCGGGCACCTGCACGCCGAGCTGCGCCGCCCCGACGCAATCCGGGACCTCCGCGAGCGCCTGGTGGACCGGCTCGCATCGCAGGAACCGTTTGCCTGGCTGGCGGACCTGCACGATGCGACCCGGCCGCCGGAGGCACGCGCGATCGAACGGGCGGGCGAGTTCCTGGGCGAGCTCGACGCCGTCGTCGGGTTTGCGCTGGCGCGGGCCGGACTCGACCCCTCCGCGCCGCGAGATGCGGACGCGCCGGTCGGGTTCGACGTCGATGCGGTCGTCGACGAGCTCTTCGCCAGTCCGCAGGTGGCGGCGGCAGTCCGCTCCACGGCGATCGGCGAGTCCCGCCTGCGACGCCCGGACGCGACTGCCGGCGGCGATCTCCTGCTGCGGGCCCACCGGCGCATCGTCGACGAGCTGGCGGGGCGCGAGTAGGCCGTGCGCATCGAGCGGATCCGGATCGACGGGTTCGGGCGGGCCGCCGAGGCGGACCTGGAACTGGCGCCCGGCGTGACGGTCGTGAGCGGCCTGAACGGCACGGGCAAGACCACGCTGAACGCGTTCATCCGGGCGATGCTGTTCGGGTTCGGACCGGGAGCATATCCGGCGATCCGGGGCGGCCGGCGAGGAGGTCACCTCGACCTGGCACTGGCGGACGGCCGGCGGATCCGGGTCGAGCGCCACGGCGAGCACGGTGGCCGCGGCGACCTGCGCCTCCTCGACGATGGCGTCACACCCGTGGCGGGCGATCCCCATGAGCGCCTGGCGGAGCTGCTCGGCGGCGCCAACCGGGACGTGTTCGAGGCGATCTTCGCGTTCTGGATCGACGAGCTTGCCGACGCCGGGCGGCTGGAGGGCGGCGAGGTCAGTTCCCGGATCTACGGCGCCAGCCTCGGGGCCTCCCAGGCCATCCTGGAGATCGAGCGCGCCCTGCGGAACGAGGCCGACCAGCTGTTTCGTCCCCGCGGCCAGCGGCAGGCGATCAACGCCACGCTGGCACAGCTGGCCGGGATCGAGGCCGCGCTGGCGTCCCGCGACGTGCCCCGCGAGTACGCGGCCCTCCAGGGCCGGGCGGCCTCGGTCCGGGCGGAACTGGACGGTTTGGGCCGGGAGGCGGCGGAGAGGTCACGGGAGCGGGCGGCCAGCGACCGGCTGGTGCGCGCGTGGCCCGCCTGGGTGGAGCTGCGCACGGCAGACGGAGAGCTCCGGGAAATCGGATCCGCGCCCGCCGTGCAGGACCTGCTGCCCGAGGAGGCCCGCCTGGCGGGGGCCGTCGGCACGGCGGAGGCACGT
>DAIDTV010000300.1 GCA_027457005.1 Chloroflexota bacterium | reverse complement strand
GTTCTCTGGAATCTGCTCGGCAACGCGGCCAAGTATGGTCGAAGGAGAGTCACGGTCCGGGTCGAGACTCAGGGTGAGGAGGTCGACCTGACCGTATCCGACGACGGCCCCGGGATTCCGCCGGCGGACCGAGAGCGGATCTTCGAGCCGTTCGCCCGGGCGGCCGGGGGTCGCCGTCGGCGGGTAGAGGGCACGGGTCTCGGCCTGGCAGTCGCCCGCACGCTGGTGGAACGGCACCGGGGCACGATCGCCGTGGACGAGGTGCCCGGCGGCGGGGCACGCTTCACTGTCAGCCTGCCCTTGCGCTGATCGCGGCAGTCGGTCCGGCGGGACGGTGGGCCGGCTCGAGAGGCTGGCTGTGCCGCTGGCCAGGTCAGGGCAGGCGGTGGAGCTCCAGCAGATTCGAGCCCGGGACGCCGGTCGGCGCGGAGGCCTGTCGCCGCCAGTTTGGCGCGCGCCGCCGTGGCCCGCCCGGTTGTGTCAGCCGAGGACGACCCGTACCCGATGCGTGGCGCCGTCGTCGACCAGGGGGATCGCGGCAGCGCCGCCCGGCAGCGCCTGTCCGTCGAGCTCCGACGATGCCACCCCGCGACTGACCCCCAGCGGGTTCTCCACGGCGATCTGGTACCTGGCGGAGTGATGACGGAAGTCGATCCGGTAGCCCGGCCAGGCCCGGGGGATGCAGGGATCGATCAGGAGGGTCGTTCCGCGCAGACGGAACCCCAGGATCCACTCGAGGCCGGCCTGGTACATCCAGCCCGCAGATCCCGTGTACCAGGTCCAGCCGCCGCGGCCGACGTGCGGCGGTTCGGTGTAGACGTCGGCCGCCATGACGTAGGGCTCCACCTTGTAGCGATGGGCCCCGGCCCTGGTGCTGGCATGGTTGATGGGGTTCAGGATCGAGAAGAGCTCGCCTGCCTTGTCGCCGTCGCCGAGCGCCGCGAATGCGAGGACCGACCAGATGGCTCCATGGGTGTACTGCCCGCCGTTCTCCCGGATGCCCGGCAGGTACCCCTTGACGTAGCCCGGATCGACGTCGGAATGGTCGAACGGCGGGGCGAACAGCAGCACGAGTCCGTCACCGCGTCGCACGAGGTACTCCTCCACGGCGGCCATCGCTCGCTCCGCGTGAGCAGGATTGGCGGCCCCCGACAGGACGCTCCAGGATTGGGCGATCGAGTCGATCCGGCACTCGGTGTTGATGGCGGAGCCGAGCGGGGTGCCGTCGTCGAAGAAGGCCCGGCGGTACCAGTCGCCGTCCCATCCGTCGCGCTCCAGCGCCCGCCTGAGCGCCTTCATGTGGGCTCGCCAGCGCTCGGCGCGAGATCGCTCGCCGCGGGCCTCCGCGATCGGCGCGAAGGCGCCCATGACCGTGTGCAGGAACCAGCCCAGCCACACGCTCTCGCCACGGCCTTCATGACCCACCCGGTTCATGCCGTCGTTCCAGTCGCCCGACCCGATGAGCGGCAGCCCGTGTACGCCGACCGCGAGGCTCCGGTCGATGGCCGCCGCACAGTGGTCGAACAGCGAGCCCGGCTCCGCTGCCCGCTCGGGCTGGAAGTAGGCATCCGCCTGGTCCGGCCGCAGTGCCGGTCCCTCGAGGTACGGGACGGTCTCGTCGAGGGCCGCCGAGTCGCCCGTGACCGCGAGGTAGCGACTGACCGCGTACGGCAGCCAGAGCCGATCGTCCGAGATCCGGGTCCGGACGCCCCGACCCGACGGCGGGTGCCACCAGTGCTGGACATCTCCCTCGGCGAACTGGTGTGCCGCAGCCCTCAGGAGATGTTCCCTGGCGAGCTCGCGCCTGGGGATCGCCAGGGCGATCACGTCCTGGAGCTGGTCGCGGAACCCGTAGGCGCCGCCTGCCTGGTAGAACGCCGTCCGCGCCCACAGCCGGCACGCAAGGGTCTGGTAGACGAGCCAGCGGTTGAGCATGATGTCCATGGAGCGATCGGGCGTCAGGACCTGGACGGCGCCCTGGGTGTCGTCCCAGTAGCTCGCCACGCCGCGCAGCGTGGCCGCGTGGTCGGCCGTTCGCGCGCGCCGGACCAGGTCGGCCGCCGCCGCGGGGCCGTCGGCCTCGCCGAGCAGCACGAGCACCTGGGTGTGCGCTCCACCGGCCAGCTCGAAGCTGGTCTGCAGGGCAGCGCACGGATCGATCCCGGCCCCGGCGGTACCCTGCAGCCGGTGTCCCCGGTCCAGGCCGGCGGGCCGGTCCGGGCCTCCATTTCGACCGAGGAATTCGGTGCGGTCGGCCGTCCATGCCGTCTGCCGCCCGCCGAGGTCGAGGAAGGCGACCCGGCCGCCGAAGTCGGCATTCCACGGGTTGCGCGCGAGGAGCGCCTGCGTCTCCGGCTCCAGCGCCGTGACGATCCTCGGGGCGCTGGCCCCGCGCGACGTACCCAGCACCCACTCGGCGTAGGCGGTCACGGACAGGCGCCTGATGCGCCCGGAGCGGTTCTCGACGGTCAGCACCGAGACCTTCAACGAGTCGTCGAGCGGAACGAACTGGACCAGGTCGAGCTCGATCCCGTCGTGCAGG
>DAIDTV010000299.1:2211-2556 GCA_027457005.1 Chloroflexota bacterium | reverse complement strand
GCTCGATGTTGACGCTGTAGTTGTCGCAGTAGGGGCACTGGAAGTCTTCCCACTCGTCGAGCTTGACCGGCGCGCTGGCGTTGCCGATCGAGCGTCCGTGGGCGAGGCTCAGGGGCGCCGGGTCGGCCGGGGCGACGAGGGCGCCTCCCTGCGCACCACCGACGACGTTGCTCACGAGCACGAACACGAGACCGACCGCTGCGAGGACCACCACCGCGGCCGTGATCATCCCGACCGGAGAGCGCAGGACCGCCGGGATCGACGGTCCCCCCGCGCGCGGACGACCGGGCTGGCCGCCGTCGACGCGCTGGGCTCGCTGCGCGGCACGCCGCTCGCGGCGGGCCG
>DAIDTV010000299.1:0-2201 GCA_027457005.1 Chloroflexota bacterium | reverse complement strand
CGACGTGGGGCGGTTGGTGCTCATGGTGGATCTCCTTTCGGGGCGCGGCGAGCCTTCCGGTGAAAGCCCGCGGGGTCGACGCACGGCACGCGGGTCACGCGCATCGCGCAGGGTACCGCAGGGTGGCACGAAGCGGGCGCGAGCGCCGGCCCGGTTGGCTCTCATGATACTGAGTATCATCAAGCCATGAGCGGCACCGCCCTCTTGCTCGACCAGCTGACCCGTTCTGGGCTCCGCGTCACGGCGCCCCGCCGCGCGGTCGCCGGGCTCATCGCGACGCGGTCGGGACATTTCACCGCGGCGGACCTCGCCGCCGACGCGCGGGGCAGGCAGCTCGCCATCGGGCGGGCCACCATCTTCCGGACGCTGGACGCCTTCGTGCGCTTGGGAGGCGTGGAGCGCATCGACCTGCCGACCGGCGACCACGCCTATGTCCGGTGCGAGCCCTCTCACCATCACCACGTCGTCTGCTCGGCCTGCGGGCGCACGGACAAGATCGAGGGCTGCGACATCCAGGCGGTGGTGCATGAGGTCGCGGAACGCACCGGCTACCGCGTGGACGGGCACCGGCTCGAGCTGTACGGGATCTGCCCGGACTGCCGGGCGGGCGCGCCTGCCGGAACGTCGGCGCGATCCGACGGGGTCACTGCGTGACTGTTCGGTGCCGCCCCCAAGGGCACGGGTCGCTCCTGCTGCTGGCAGGCGCGCTGGCGCTGGCCGTGTCCGCGGGAACCGGCTGTTCGACCGGCAGCCCGACGGGGGCAGGCGCGGCCGGATCCGGCGCGTCGGCCGGCCGGATCGTCGTCGTGACGTCCACCACCGTCTTCGCGGACATGGTCGCCCGGGTCGGCGGGAGTCTCGTCGACGCCGTCAGCCTCATCCCGAATGGCGGCGACGTGCACACGTTCGCGCCCCGTCCCCTCGACGTGGAACGGATCTCGGCGGCACGGCTGATCTTGATGAACGGGCTCGGACTGGACGACTGGATGACGCGGCTGATCTCCGACGCCGGAGCCACCGCGCCGGTGGTCCGCCTCGCCGAGGACCTGCCGGGCGCCAGCTACGTGCTGGGCGAGAACGGCACGCCGAACCCGCACCTGTGGCTCGACGTCGCCAACGCCCAGCGGTACGTGGCACGGATCGCCGACCGGCTGGCGCAGGTGGATCCGGCGCACGCGGCCGACTACGCAGCCGGAGCCACCGCGTACACGGGCCGGCTGCAGGCGCTGGACGGGTGGATCCGCGCCCGCGTCGCGACCATCCCGCCCGACGGCCGCCTCCTGGTGTCGTTCCACGACGCGTTCCCCTACTTCGCACGGGCGTACGGCCTGGAGATCGTGGGCACCGTGGTCGCGGCGCCCGGGCAGGAACCCGGAGCCGGACAGGTCATCGCGCTGATCAACGCGATCCGGGCCGCGGGCGTGAAGGCGGTGTTCGCCGAGGCGCAGTTCAACCCCGCCATCGCCGAGGCCATCGCGCAGGAGTCGGGGGCCCAGGTGGTCACGGACCTGTACAACGACACGCTGGGAAATGCCCCGGCGGACACCTACGAGGGCATGATGCGCTGGGACGTGGAGCGGATCGTGGGGGCGCTGTCGTGACCGCCGCGCCGGCGCCCACCGGCGCCGTCCACGAGCACGAGGACGGCGCGGGAACGGCCCATGCCCGCGCGCATTGCGACGTGTGGCTCTCGGACGTCTCGGCGGGCTACGGCGACCGCATCGCGCTGGAGCACGTGACCCTGGCGGTCGAGGCGGGTTCGCTGCTCGCGGTCGTGGGACCCAACGGCGCCGGAAAGAGCACGCTGCTCAAGATCATGGCCGGGCTCCTGGCACCCTGGTCCGGGCGAGTGGAGGTGCTCGGATCGAACCCCGGGCGCGAGGCCCGGCGCATCGCCTACGTGCCGCAGGCCGAGCTGGTGGACTGGGCGTTCCCGGTGTCCGTCGGTGACGTCGTGATGATGGGCCGCTACCCGCGCCTGGGGCCGGTGCGCCGCCCAGGTTCGGACGACCGGCGAGCGGTCGCGGAGGCGCTGCGGCAGGTCGGCATGGAGGAGCACGCGGGCACGCAGATCGGGGCGCTCTCGGGCGGGCAGCGGCGGCGCGTGTTCCTCGCCCGGGCGCTCGCCGCGGATCCCGCGCTGTTCCTGCTCGACGAGCCGGTGACGGGGATCGACGCGACCACGCAGGAAGATCTCATGG
>DAIDTV010000298.1 GCA_027457005.1 Chloroflexota bacterium | reverse complement strand
GAGGCCGCGCATGCGACGCATCGCGAGCCATGAGCTGGCGACGAGGGTCGGAGCAGTTCCCGCTCCGGGAAATGGGCAACGTCAGTGCTGTTGGTCGTGACGCTGGGTGGTGCTCGATCCGAAGGAGCTCGCTCGCGCGTGGAACACGCTGACGCTGCCCGGTTCGCCCTCGACAGCGCCCACGGCCGAGCGCAGCATGGTGCCGTCCCGCGATCCCGGAAGGATCGGCCCGATGCTCCAGACGTGGTGGCACGCGACCATGGACGCGCGGCGGGTGATGAGCCTGTTGATGAGCGTCACGGGCCTCGCGCTGGTCGCCCTCAGTGTCGCCGCATCCGCTCTGCCCCTGGCGCTCGACGGCACCCTCCTCCTGGCGGTGTGCAGCCCGGCCTTCGGCGCGGCAGCCGGTGGATACGTCGGCCATCGTTCGTCGGCACCTCGCGTCGCACGCCGGTGGGCCCTCGCCTACGGCATCTCGAGCGGCGCGCTCATCGCCGGCATGTTCGCGACGGCCGCCCTCGTGAGACCCACCGTGCAGGCCGTGCCGGGCCTCGCGGACGCCTGGGTCGGCCTCTTCGTCGCCGGCTGCCTCCTCGGCTTCGTCGGGGCGCTCCTGTGGGAACGCGACCCCCGGCGTCGGCGCGTCGCGGCCTGGCTGCTCCTGGCGGTCTGGCTCATCGCCGGCGGCGTCGTGGTGGGCGTGAGCCGGGGCCCTTGGGCGTGGCTCGGGGCGCTGGCCTGCCTGGCCGGCTTTGGCGTCCTCCTCCACGCCATCGTCAGGCACGGGTCCCTCGACGACGGCGCGGCCGTGCCGGCCCTGTGGCCGCCCGGTCCGGCCCCCGCTGGTCCGACGCACCGCCGGATTCCGTGACTGAGCGCATCGGCCCGCGGGCACGATGCCTGCGCGCTCGTCCGCGAGATCGTGGGATGGACGATGCCCGGTGCTCCCTGGGCCAGCTCGAGCCATTACGCTCGTCGCTCTTGCGGTTGTCGTTGGAGCGCACCTGGCCCATGACCCAGGACTTGCCTGTAGGCCCAGCCGCTGGCGCCGAGATTCCGGGGCCACCTCCTGCCGTCCAGGGGCTTGGAATGCGAGCGTTGACCGGATGACACGAACCGCCCCGCGGCCGCTGATCCTCGCCGCGGTCATGGTCGTCATCCTCGGCTGCAGTGCGACGCATGCCCGGCCTGTCGGTGACGTGGCCCTGCGCAACGACTCCGGCCAGTCGGTTCGTGTGGAGATCGACCGTCCGGCGGGGTTCGCGGGACCGCGGCAGACGGTCGTGTGGATTCTGCCGTGGCGCGCGGGCTGGTGTCCCGCGGCGCACATCGGCCTGACCGACCAAGGCAGCGCGAGCACGCTCGCAGCGAGCCGCGTCACGATCTCGGGCCCGTCGCTCAACGGCCCGGTCACGCTGCCCGGCTCGAGCACCGACGTGCTCAAGGGCGGACTGTCGCTCACCATCGATGCCGCGGGCGTGCTCCGCTCCGCCGACCCCGAGCCGCCGATGCCGACGACGCCGTGCACGGCGTATCCGCTCTCGACGGGACCGTGATGCGCGGCGTGTCAGCCGTCCAGCC
Organism: Chloroflexota bacterium; assembly: GCA_027457005.1. GTDB lineage: Bacteria > Chloroflexota > Limnocylindria > Limnocylindrales > CSP1-4 > JAJYNJ01. The sequence continues at coordinate 988 of DAIDTV010000298.1, read as the reverse complement.
CACGTTGCTGCCGCACCGCCGCATGCGTCCGGCGTCCTCCGGCGTGCGCCATGACGACCCGTCGGGATGATCGGTCCTTGACGCGCGGGCGAGATCGGACCAAGGTCAAGCTGATCAGGGGCACAACGGAGGCGCTCAGCGATGACCGGTCCCAGTTCCGATCCGCGGCTTCTTGCAGCCGCGTGGGCCAACGAGGAGCGCCTCGCAGACGGCCAGACCGAGACCGGTCAGGCGCGTCGGCATCGCGATGAGGATCGCGACGCGGCGCGGACGCGCGCGACGGCGACGCCGGCGGGCGGCCTGTTCCGAAGGATCAAAGGCCTGCTTCAGCGGTCCCGCTGACGGTCCCACCAGCCCGGCTCGAAGGGGCAGCCTGCTGACGCGACACGGGAAGCAGCGCGTCGAGATGGGCATACCGGATGCACCGCCCGTCTCGGACGGCGCTTCCCAGAGGTGTCCCCGCAGCCAGCGTCCGATCTCGCGTTGACCGCCAGCGGTCGGGCGCGCAAGCTCCGCGTCGGAGAATGACCGGACGACCGTGGCCGGACTTCCTGCTCGGGCTCGGCATAGGAGCGGTGCTCGGCCTGTGCTACGCGCTCGGGGGCGCCATCCTGCTGTGGCCCGGCCTGGTCCTCATCGCCCTGTTCGTCGCCACCGGGCCGTGGTCGGCGCGCCTCGGCGGGGCGCTGACCGGGTTCGGCGCGCTGTGGTTCACCCTCCTCGCGTCCATCACTTGGACATGTGCGCAGGAGCCCGCGTGCGTGCAGCCCGACGAGACCTTCTGGGTGCTGATCGGCGCGGCGTTTCTCCTCCCCGGCGTGATCCTCGACTTGATCGCCCTGGGACACAGGACCTCGAACCGATGAAGGATTGACGGGCATCTGCGTGGGCAGCGGGCAGGCGGCACCTACTTCGTTGCGGCCAGAGCCGCCCCGCACTCGTGTTCGCCGCGGGGGCCGTGATGTCCGGGTGCGAGCCTGACCGACCC
>DAIDTV010000297.1 GCA_027457005.1 Chloroflexota bacterium | reverse complement strand
ATCTTGGTGAAGCCCATGTCGAGATAGCGCTGGATCTCGCGGAGGTGCGCCTCGAGGTCGTCCGAGATCAGCATCCGTCCCTTGAAATCCTCGATCCGCACGAGCCCGGCGATCGCCTCGAGGACCTGCGGCGTGCGGATGTCCTGCTTGGCGAACTTCATGCCCCCGTTGGGCCACTCCTCCAGCGCGTTCCGTTCGGCCTCCGGCTGCGTCGGCGCCCAGGACAGGTGGAGCTGGAGGATCCGGGGCATCGTGGAGGGGTCCTTCCCGGCCTCCCGCGCCCCCTTGTCGAAGCGCGCGAACACCGCGTCGATCTTCTCGTCCGCCGCCCCGACCGTGATGATCCCGTCGCACAGACGCCCCGTCTTCTCGGCCGTGACCGGCCCGGCGGTCGCCACGTAGATCGGCGGCGGCGTCTCGGGCATGGTCCAGAGGCGCATGGTCTCCATCCGGAAATGCTCGCCGCGATGCTTGACGTCCTTGCCGGTGAAGAGCTTCTGGATGACCTCGATCGCCTCGAGCATCCGCGCGATCCGCTCGCCGACCTCCGGCCAGTACGGCGCCACGATGTGCTCGTTGAGCGCCTCGCCGGACCCGATCCCGAGCCAGAACCGGCCGGGGTACATGACGGCCATGGTCGCCGCGGCCTGCGCCACGATCGCCGGGTGCATGCGGAACGACGGGCACGTCACTCCGGGCCCGATGTCGCCCCGCGTGTGCTCGGCGGCCGCGGTCATGTAGGACCACACGAACGCCGCGTTGCCCTGGTGCGGGATCCACGGCTGCACGTGATCCGCGGCCATGATCCCGTCGAACCCGGCGGCCTCGGCGGCGACGGACCAGTCGACCAGGTCGCGGGGCGCGAACTGCTCGAGCATGGCCGCGTAGCCGATCAGTGGCTGGCCCATCGACGATCACTCCTCCAGGTGCGCCGTCACCCTGGACGGCGACAGCACGAACGAGACGCGCACCTGTTCCCGGAACGTGCGGACCTGCCGCTCGGCGGCGGCCGGGTCGTCGGCGTGGTAGCGGCGCGCCATGGCCGCGATATCGGCCTGCGCGCGCTCCTGGTCCTCGATCACCTCGACCTCGCCGCGCAGCGATACCCATTGGTACGCGTCGGCGACCGCCACGCTCACCCGTGGGTCACGCTGCAGGTTGTCGGGCCAGCGCCGCCCGGCCCGCGAGTTCAGCACCAGCGCATCGCCCGCGAGCAGGTACCACGCCACGGCGTGGTGGACGGCGCCGTCCGGGTCCAGCGTCGCGACCACCGCGAAGTGCCCCGGCTCCTCGAGGAAGCGCCGCACGTCCCGCGGCATCGCCGGGCTCGAGGTGGTCGCGGTCATGCTACGGCGCAGGCTTCGCGAGGTCGCTGATGTTGACCAGCCCGTACTGCTGCGCGGTCTGCTTCGTGACGGCGAACCCGTTCTCGTCGGTGGCGGGGGCGTAGGCCAGCACGGACTCGCCCTTCGGAGCGAGCAGGCCCGCGAGGACCTTCGACGTCTTCGCCGGGTCGGTGGTCGCCAGCCCGGTGCCCTTGTCCAGGTACTCGGTGAGCGACGCGAGGTACTCGGGGTAGAGGTCGATCTGGCCGCTCTGGATCGCGGGCTGGACCACCTCTCGGCTCCCCAGGTTGAACTTGCGGGTCACCGCGTAGCCGTTCGCCTCGAGCTGCTGGGCGTAGAGCTCGGCGAGCACGAGCTGCTCGGAGAAGTTGGTGGAGCCCACCACGATGGTGCCCTTGTTCGAGCCACCGGTGGGCACGAAGCCCTGCTGCTGGAGCCAGGCGCGGGCCACGTCGGCGGGGTCCGTCTTGTCCACGGTCACCTGCTTGTTGAGCGAGGTGAGCTGGGCCTGGGTCAGCTTCGACGAGATCTGGTCGAGCAGTGTCGCGATGTCCGGGTGCGCCTTGAGCACCGCCGTCCGGATGACGGGGGCGATGTTGTCGGACGCCTGCAGGTGCTTGTCGTCGTTGAGCAGGACGAACCCGTCGACCTGGATGCTCGGGTCGGACGTGAAGAGCAGCCCGACCTGCACCTTGCCGGTCTGCAGCGCCGCGACCGTGAGCGGACCCCCCGCGTCGAGCGGCACGAACGACTTGAACGTCAGCCCGTAGACCTTCTGCAGCCCGATCAGGCAGAACGGCCGCCGCGGGCATTCGGGCGGGCCGCCGAGGACGAGGCGGCTGGCGATCGAGTTCGCCGCCGCGGACGGTGCCGCGACCGACGCGGCCGGCGATGCCGGAGCCGACGGAGCCGCCGAGGCGGGAGCGCTGGCCTGGCTGGATGGCTTGGAGACCGGCGCTCCCGTGTCGTCCGCCTCCTGACCGGCCGGAGAGCCGACTCCCCGCCCGGTAACCGCGGCGGCCCGCCCGGGGTCCGGGCGTAGAATCGGGGTTCCGTCGGGCACCCAGCCGGACGGACCTGCATGAAAGGGGGTACCCAGTGCGGTTCCACCGCATGCTGGCCCTTGGGGCGTCTGCGCTGGTGCTCGCGAGCGCCTGCGGGACGGGAGGGGGCAGCACCCCGGCCGCCACGGTCGCGCCGGTCTCCCAGCCATCCAGCCAGGCC
>DAIDTV010000296.1 GCA_027457005.1 Chloroflexota bacterium | reverse complement strand
CCCCGCCGTCTGCCCGCATCTCCCGGCCTCCCGCTCCATCATCGCGCCGTCGTCCAGCCGCCGATGACAACCGCGAGCCGCGTGAGGGGGCATGCTCACCAACCCGCAGGTCCACCCAATCCGGCAGGAGGTGTGGATGCTGGTGACTTCAGCGCGGTAGGTGCGAAGCACCCAGGCGAGCGTCGCGTCGGCGAGCTTCACTGCGCGCGGTGGGCGATTGATGGGCACCGGCTCCGCGCGCTGGCTGGTGAGTGCGCGCAGCTGCGCTGCCCGGGCCTCGCCACCGGCCTCTCGAGCGTGGTGGGCGAGTCCGTCGACGCGCTCTCGCCGGGGCACAGGCGCCGCGGGCGCTCCTCGATGCCCTGGTGTGCGTGGCCGAGCTCCGTGCGCGCGCGTCGGACGGGCCCGGTGTCGCCGCCGTCGGAGGCGCGCGCTCCGGTTCACGCCGTAACGTGACGCCGACAGTCAGGGGCGCAGCGGCAGCACCAGGGCGGCGGCAGACGCAGGCTCGATCTGCGTAACCTGGAAGCCGCCACAGGCCGGTTGGTCTTGAGCGTCCCAGGCGTTGTAGGCCGGAAGGGAGACGAAGCTGTCGCTGCCTGGGAGACCCACGCGCAAGGTGTGATACGGAGCGGGGCAGGGGTTCCCGTTGAGCGGGTTGTCGCCGGCAGAGTAATCCGCGAAGGCATCCTCGCCGGGCTTGAGGGCCACCGCCGGGAGCTGAACACCCGCCTCCCGCGCCGTCGTTTGCGCACCCGTGGCCGTCACGCCGATCAGCGTCGGCCAGCCGCGCAGTCCGCACGTCGTGGTGCTCGTGTTGAGGAAGCGCAGCCATGCCCCGACGGTGCCAGCGGCCGCGTAGCTGTCCACGATCGAGACCTGGAGCTGAGCCAGCGTGCAGGCGGCGACCGTGGCCGTCGCAGCCGCCGAGGACAGGCCCAAGCTCGCGGTAGCGGAAGGCGCTGCAGTCAGCGTCCACTGCAGGGGGGTGCCCTGCGGGATCTGACCGCCCGAATCCAGCTGCTCACCGTGCACCGTCACCTCGCCGCCCGAGACGTCGATACCGCTCAACAGGATGCCCGCGAGGAATGACGGGAGATCCACGCGCGTCCACTTCGTCCCGTCGCTCGACAGCCAAGCGACCGGCTCGGTCGCCGCCCCGGAGAACCAGCCGACGGCGAGGAGCGTTGACCCAACGACTGCCACTCCCGTCGGCGTGGCCCCCCCAGTCGGGGCCGCGGGGAAGGTCGAGCTCATGTCGGTGGCGGCCCAGGTGCGGCCGTCTCGCGAGGTCCAGGCGTACGGCCGCGTGCCGCCCAGGAGGTTGCCGACCGCCACGACGCGCGATCCCGTCCAGGCGAGGCCGTTGACGAGGAGTCGGCCCTGCGAGGAGGGGAAGATCGGAGATGCCGCCACGCGGTCCCAGTGCACGGCGTCGCTCGATGTCCAGATGGGCGGCTGCGGAGCGCCGGCCGGGAGGTGCGGCACGCCCACCGGAGACTGGCCCCCGGCGATGTACGTCGATCCCTCCCGCACGACATGCTGGAGGAGCGCGCCCTGGAGCGACGCCTGCGCAGGCTGCCGCGTCCAGGCGCGCCCGTCCCTCGAGGTCCAGATCGCCGTCCCGCGCGTCGTGATGTCCTGCGTGTTCGGCGAGTAGCCGTCCGTGCCGATGGCGACGAAGGTGCCGTCCGGTGCGAGGGTGAGGCCGTCCATCGTCGCGTCGGTGCCGCCCTCGATCGTGGCGTGGAGGAAGTGCGCGCCGTCCGTCGAGTACCACGCATCCGCGTCGGCCGAGGCGCCCGCGTCGGCCTCGTGGAAGCCGACCGCCACGTACCCGGAGCCGTGCGGGAGCGTCGCCGCCACGAACTCGCCCGGGACAAGCGGCGTGATGACCGGCGTGGACAGGTTGCCGGTCCGCGGGAGGAGGGGCTCCCAGTTGAAGCCGGCGGCGGTGAACGGGGTCGAGAGGACGGACGGGGTGGCCTCGGGAGATGACGCGGGCGTCGCGGGGGACAGGGAGGCCGCTGCGGATGGCAAGACCGCCGCCTGGGTCGAGGGTGGACCCGACGGAGTCGCGGAGGCCGCTGGACCGATCGTTGTGTTGTGCAGGCCCACCAGGACGAGGGCGGCCACGGCGAGCACGAGCACGGCGGCGAGCGCCCCGGCAGCGGCGACGAGCTGCGTGAAGCGGGGCCACCGACGCTCGCGCGGGAACTCGTCGGGGATCGCGGAGACGCGTGCGCGCAGGCCGGACGGCAGCGAACGTGCATCGCGCTCGAGGGCGGCCTTGATCTGGCGCTCGAGGCGCTCGTCGTTCATCGGGAACCCTCCGCGCTCGCGCGCTCGGCCTCGTCGAGTGCCTCGCGCATGCGGCGCAGGGCGTAGTAGAGGCGGGACTTCACGGTGCCTTCCCGCGTGCCCGTACGCACGGCGATCGCGGCCGGGGTGAGCTCGGCGACGTAGCGCAGCACGACCGCGATGCGATGCTCCGCGTCGAGGGCGGCGAGCGCGCGGTTGAGGACGTCCTCGTCGAGCAGGCCGCGGCTCAGGCTCTCCCGGCCGAGGAACATGTTCTGGACGATGTCCAGG
>DAIDTV010000295.1 GCA_027457005.1 Chloroflexota bacterium | reverse complement strand
GATCGGCGACGGCGGCCGGGCGCGGCACTGCCGGCTGCTGGCCGGCGGCTCGGTCGCGCTGCAGGCATTCCGGCCATTGCGCTGGCTGATCGGGCAAGCCCCTCTGTCAGACACGACAGCGATTGCCGACTGGCGAGGCAACCTGGACTGGTGGCTGCTGCCGGACGGCCGGCTGGCGATGGTCTCGGTCTCCGTGGAGGGCCTGAACCCGGGCTGGCCGGGCGGCCTGCAGGCCACCCTCCAGGCGACACTGACCACGCACCCGCTGGCGAGCCCGCCCCCGATCGCGGCTCCCACCCCGTGAGCGACCCGGAGGCGCAACCATGACCCTTTCGCCCGAGGACCGCGCCGGCCTGAAGTGGGACCGGGCGGCCCGGTACCTGAAGATCGCGCGGGTCCTCCACCAGCACCGCGAGGGACTCGGTGCGGCTGCCATCGCCGACCTGGTGGGGGTCTCGAAGCGCACGGTGTACCGCGACCTCGTCGCGATGGAACGGGACGCCGGGCTTCCGATCTGGCAGGACGCGGGCCGCTTCGGCCTCGAGGAGGGTGCGTTCCTCCCTCCGCTGGACCTGACGCTCCACGAAGCGATGACCCTGTTCCTGGCGCTGCGGGTCCTGGCCAAGGCCAGCGACGAGTACGACAGCGAGCTCATCGGGGCGTTCGTGAAGCTCGCCGCGGTCCTGCCGCCGGTGCTCGCCGAGCACATCCAGGCGACCGCCGATCTCGTGGCGGAGCGGCCCCCCGACCAGCGGTTCACCCGCGTGTTCCGGACGCTCACCGAAGCCTGGGCGCGCGGCCGGGTCGTGGAGATCGAGTACGACGCCCGGACCTATGACCCGTCGCGAGGGGTGCGCCGGGCACGGGTTCGCCCGTACGCGATCGAACCGTCGGCGCTGACGCACGCCCTGTACCTGATCGGGCTCGACGAGGAACGGGGCGGCCGGCGGACGTTCAAGGTGGAGCGGATCCGCGATGCCACGCTCACCGCGGAGACCTTCGAGCGGGAAGAGGCGGGGGGAACCGCCGCCGAGCTTGCCCGCGGGTGGGACGTGATCGCCGACCTGCCCCTGGAGGCGGTCACGGTTCGCTTCTCCCCCGAGGTCGCGCGCCGGGTGGCCGAGACCCGCTGGCAGGCCAGCCAGCGGCTCGAGCCCCAGCCGGACGGCTCGCTGCTGTGGCGCGCGCAGGTCGCGGGTCCGCACGAGGTGCTGGTCTGGATCCTGGGCTGGGGCGGTGACGCGGAGGTGCTGGAACCGCCGGAGCTGCGCCGCCGCGCGGCCGAGGAGCTGCGGCGAGCGGCGGACCGGTACGGCGCGGGGAACTGACGCGGGGAACTGACGCGGAGAGCTGGCGCGGAGCGCCGCCCGCGCTAGGGGGCGCCCACCTTCGGCGCGGATCGCCCGGCCTCGGTCGCCACCCGGAGCAGCCGGGGGAACCAGTGCAGCCACAGGGCCTCGTGGAGCTCCCGCTGGCGGCCGCCGGGCAGACCCACGTGGCGCAGCGTCACGTGGGTCACCTCGCCGTGATCGATCGCGTCGAGCGCCACCACCGTGGGCTGCCCCAGCGGCGCATCCTTCCAGTCGAGCGAGAACGACACGTGCTGGGGTGGATCGACCGCCAGGACGGCACCGACCGCCGTCGCATCGGCGAGCCGCAGCCGGACGGGCGCCCCCACCCGGGCCTCGAACTCCGCGCCGTCCAGCCATCGGGCCAGGCCATCGGAGGTCGAAAGGAGCGGCCAGACCAGGTCGCGGTGCGCCCGCACCTCGCCCTGCAGCTCCACGCTGTGGTGCTGGTCCATGGAGGAGAGGATAGCCCGGCCCGCGCCGGTCGTTCCGGGTCCCCGGCTGCCAGGCCCGGGAGCAGGGTGACCGGCGGATCGCGTCGACCGGGCCGAGCGCGAAAAGCGGCCGACCTCCGGGCAGGACCCCCGCTGCGGCTACAGCGCCTTGACCGCCGAGATCAGGTGCGTCAGGACGTCCTTCGCGTCGCCGAAGAGCATCCCCGTCTTCGGGTCCGTGTAGAGCAGGTTGTCGATGCCCGCATATCCGGGCCGCATCGAGCGCTTCACCACGATGATGTTGGCCGCCTTGTCGACGTCGAGGATCGGCATGCCGTAGATCGGGCTCGTCGGGTCCGAGCGGGCGGCAGGGTTCGTGACGTCGTTCGCGCCGAGCACGAGCGCCACGTCCGCGCGCTGAAACTCCGGGTTGATGTCCTCCATCTCCCAGAGCTGCGGGTACGGCACGTTCGCCTCGGCCAGGAGCACGTTCATGTGACCCGGCATCCGGCCGGCCACGGGATGGATGGCGTACTTGACGTCCACGCCCCGCTCCTCGAGAAGCGCGGCCAGCTCTGCCGTCACGTGCTGTGCCTGGGCGACCGCGAGGCCGTAGCCGGGCACGACGATCACGCGCTGGGCATACGAGAGCTGGATCGCGGCGTCGTCGACGGTGAGTTCCCGGACCGACCCGCCCGCGGTGGCACCACCGGCCGCCGCACCCGTCCCGGCGTCGCCCGTGCCGAACCCGCCGACGATGATGTTCATGATCGAGCGGTTCATGGCATCGGCCATCAGCTTGGTGAGGAT
>DAIDTV010000294.1 GCA_027457005.1 Chloroflexota bacterium | reverse complement strand
AGATCACCGCGTACAGGCCGAGCAGGCCGACGAGCACCGCGGAGAGATAGGCAAGCGGCAGGGACAGGTTCGTGTTCCGCGAGCTGTCGAGCAGCGCGGCCAGCTGGCTGGCTGCTCCACCGCCGATCGTGGTGACCTGGACGCCGAGCACGTAGGGCACGATGTAGAGCACCGAGCCGATGCCCAGCAGGAGGGTCTGGAGCCGGAAGCCGCGCGGGTCGGCATCTCCCTTCGTGGTGAGCTTCAGCACGAGCACGGCGAAGGCGCAGACCGCGGCCAGACTGCCGGTTATGGGGAGGTCGTCCGCCCGCACCACGTCGGGGTAGAAGAAGATGAAGCTGCCGAGGAAGACCTGGACGAGCAGGATGTCGCGCAGGGCGACGTAGATGATCCACCAGAGGTCCGCGGCCAGCCGGAGTGTGAACTTCTGCAGCGTCGCAAGCATGTAGGGCCGGGCGAGGTGCATCGCGAGGACGAGGAGCCACAGGGCGACCAGGGCGGCTGCGATGGTCCCCTCGACGAACGGCTCCCCGACGTTGATGAACGCCTGGATCTGATCCTGATTCACCGCTGTGCTCCTCCAGTAGGGCCGGCGGCCACCGGGAAGGCGCCGGGCGCCTGGTGGACCGGGGTCGGGGCGGTCCGGACGTCTCGCGGCCCCCGGCCCGAGACGACCTGCACCACTCCGCAGCTGTAGACGGCGTCGCAGCGGAAGCACCGGGAGGCCTCCGCCCGCGCCGAGATCTCGTCGAGGCCGGGCTCGTTCGCGGTGAACGATCCGGGCTCGTAATCCGGGTGATCCACCCGCGCGCGCTCCCGGGACTCCAGGGTCAGCCTGAGCTGCCGGTCGGGCGCGGTCCGGTAGCGCACCGCCGCGAAGATCTCCGCCTCGCCGTCCCGGGCACCCGAGAGGTACTCGTGGATGGAGGCGGCGGCCCGGCGGCCGTTCGCGACCGCGTCGATGACGGTCTTGGGTCCCGACACGACGTCGCCGCCGGCGAAGACGCCCGCGCGGCCGGTGGCCAGCGTGCGCGGGTCGGCCATGATGCCGGCCCACGAGCTGACCTCGATCCCGGCACCGGGCGGGAGGATCGAGGGATCGGGCTCCTCGCCGATGGCCACCAGGATGGTCGCGCACGAGATCTCGACCTGGCTGCCGGGGATGGCCTCCCAGACGGCCCGGCCGCCCTCGACGCGTCCGGTGGGCTGCTGGAGCTGGCAGCGCACCGATCCGGCACGCCCGTTCCCCAGCACCTCGTCGACCACGACGCCCGTGCGGATCACGATGCCCTCGCGCTCCGCGGCCTCGATCTCCTCGTGCTGTGCCGGCATCTCGGCGCGTCCGCGCCGGTAGAGCACCGTGACCGAATCCGCGCCGCTTCGCAGGGCGGATCGCGCGGCGTCCATCGCCGTGCTGCCGCCGCCGACCACCACCACCGGTCCGGACAGGTGCGGCTCCTCGCCGAGGTTGACCTGCTTCAGGAAGAACGTGGCGGGGACCACGCCCGGGAGCTGATCGCCCGGGACGCCCAGCCTGCGGCTCTTCGACGCGCCGGTGGCGAGGAACACGGCCCGGTAGCCCTGCGCCTCGAGGTCGCTGAGGCTGAAGTCGCGGCCCATGGCGCTGTCGAGGCGAAGCTCGACGCCCAGACCCACGATCCGGTCGATCTCCTCGCGGAGGACCTCGCGCGGCAGGCGGTAGGCCGGGATGCCGATCGCCATCATGCCGCCCGACACCGGCATCGCCTCGAACACGGTGACGCCGTATCCGAGCCGGACCAGGTAGTAGGCGGCCGACATGCCGGCGGGGCCGCCACCCACGATCGCGACGCGCTCGGGGCGGCGCTTCTTCGGCGGCTCCACCGCGGGGAGCCTGCCGTGCTCGGCGGCGAAGCGCTTCAGGTTGCGGATCGAGATCGGCTCGTCCAGGGTCCCGCGGCGGCAGGCCGTCTCGCAAGGGGCCGTGCAGATCCAGCCGCACACCGAGGGGAAGGGGTTCACCTCGGCGGCCACGGCGTACGCGTCGTCGTAGCGGCCCTGCGCGATCAGGCCCACGTACCTCCCGGCGTCGGTGCCGGCAGGGCATGCCGCCTGGCAGGGCGCCTTCGGGTCCCGGTCGCCGTCGACCATCGAGCGCCACGTCTGCCACGGCTGGGGCCGCTCGCTGGTGCGCCAGGTGAACAGCGGCGCGGACGGGGACGGGTGGTCGGGCTTGAGCGCCTCCGTCGTCGCCTCGGACAGGGGGATCCAGCCGGGCGGCTCCGTGACGGGCACGGGCCGGGTGATCGGCCCCTGCCGGGGGGCCAGCGGCGTCTCTCCGGCGACAGTGTCGAGGTGCACCACGAGGACCGGGCACTCGCGCACGCAGATCCCGCAGCCGATGCACTCGCCGACCTGCGTGGGATACTCCATCATCCAGCGGAACGGCGACCCGTCGCCGCCGCCCGCCTCCACGCCGGCGTGGTTCGGACGCGACATGTCCAGCGCCTGCACGGGGCACACGTCCATGCAGACGCCGCAGTTGAAGCAGCCCTTGTCTTCGATCGTGATGCGGTAGCCCATGCCCACCTCCGGTGCAGGTCGTGCAGGGGAG
>DAIDTV010000293.1 GCA_027457005.1 Chloroflexota bacterium | reverse complement strand
ACCGCGCCCCACCGCCCACATCCCGCAGCTGGAGGCGTCCGATGACCGAGCCGCAGCCTTCCGACCAGCCCCGCGTGCGCGTCGCGTTTCCCGCGCCAGCTCCAGCGCCCGAGCCCGGCGGCAGGCCCGAGCAGGGCCCCGAGGGCCGCACGCTGGATGGGGTCGCCCTGGTCACCATCGACCGGCCCCGCGTCCTCAACGCGCTCGATGCCGCCACCATCGACCAGCTCGCGGACGCGTTCGAGTCGCTCGACGCCGACCCGGCGTGCCGGTGCATCGTGCTGACCGGCGCCGGCGAGCGTGCGTTCGCCGCCGGCGGCGACATCCGCGAGATGGCCCTGGAGAGCGCGGCGGGGCTCCTTGCCTCGGACCGGTTCGCGCGCTGGGAGCGGATCGCGCGCGTGCGCACGCCCACGATCGCGGCCGTGCGCGGGTACGCGCTGGGGGGCGGCTGCGAGCTCGCGATGGCCTGCGACATGATCGTGGCGGCCGATGACGCCGTGTTCGGCCAGCCGGAGGTGCGGCTCGGGATCATCCCCGGGGCCGGCGGTACCCAGCGGCTGACCCGCGCGATCGGCAAGGCCAAGGCGATGGAGTTGATCCTGACCGGACGCAACCTGCCCGCGGCCGAGGCGGAGATCCACGGCCTGGTGAGTCGGCTCGTGCCGTCCGAGCAGGTGCTGCCCGCGGCGCTCGACCTGGCGGAGCGCATCGCCGCCATGCCCCCGCTCGCCGTGGAGGCCGCGGTCGAGGCGATCGACGCGGCCGAGGAGCTGCCGCTCCGCGAGGGCCTGGCGTTCGAGCGACGGCTCTTCTACCTGCTGTTCGCGACCGAGGACCAGAAGGAGGGGATGCGCGCGTTCCTGGAGAAGCGACCGGCGACCTGGCAGGGCCGGTAGGCCGGGGGCCCGCGCAAGGCCGGGAACCCGCCTTGAGGCCGGCAGCGCCGTGGCCGCGAAAGGCCCGCGCACGGCGGGTGATCCGGGATGCCGCCGCCTAGAATCGGGAGCGTCGCGACCGCCCCCAGGAGCCGCCCGTCATGCCCCGTGACCCACATCGTTCGCTTCGCGAAGCCTGGATCGTCAGCGCCGTCCGGACGCCGATCGGCCGCTACGGCGGCGCCCTGAAGGACGTCCGTCCCGACGACCTGGCGGCACTCGTGCTGCGTGCGGCGATCGACCGGGCGGGGCTGGACCCCGCGCTGGTCGAGGACGTGGTGCTCGGCTGCTCGAACCAGGCGGGTGAGGACAACCGGAACGTGGCCCGCATGGCCGCGCTCCTCGCCGGCTTCCCGGTCGAGGTTGCCGGACAGACCGTCAACCGGCTGTGCGGATCGGGGCTCCAGGCGATCAACACGGCGGCCCACGCGATCATGGTCGAGGATGGCGAGATCTTCGTCGCCGGCGGGGTCGAGAGCATGACCCGCTCGCCGTGGGTGATGGGGAAGCCCGTGGCGGCGTTCGAGCGCGGCACGCACGAGCTGCAGGACAGCACGCTCGGCTGGCGCTTCGTGAACCCGCGCATGCCGAAGGAATGGACGATCTCGCTGGGCGAGACGGCCGAGAAGGTCGCCGACGAGTGCGCCGTGAGCCGAGAGGATCAGGACGCCTTCGCGCTTCTCAGCCAGCGCCGGGCCGTGGCCGCGATCGAATCGGGCGCGTTCGCCGGCCAGCTGGTCCCGGTGAGCGTCCCTCAGCCGAAGGGCGAGCCGGTGCTGGTTGCGCGCGACGAGCATCCCCGGGCCGACACCTCGGCCGAGGCGCTCGCGAAGCTCCGCCCCGCGTTCCGCCAGGGCGGGACCGTGACGGCGGGCAACAGCTCGGGCATCAACGACGGGGCGAGTGCGCTGGTGCTGGTCGAGGCGGACCGGGGACGGGAGCTGGGGCTGCGTCCGATGGCGCGGGTGATCGCGACCGCGGTGGCGGGGGTGGACCCCTCGGTGATGGGGCTGGGCCCGATCCCGGCGGTCCGCAAGGTCCTGGCGCGAGCCGGGCTCACCGTCGCCGAGCTCGACCTGGTCGAGATCAACGAGGCATTCGCCAGCCAGTCGGTCGCGTGCATGCGGGAGCTCGAGCTGGATCCCGATCGTGTCAACGTGAACGGAGGCGCGATCGCGCTGGGCCACCCGCTCGGTGCGAGCGGGGCGCGGCTCATGACGATGCTCGTCCACGAGCTGTCCCGGCGCGGCGGCCGGTACGGCCTCGCCACGATGTGCATCGGGGTGGGCCAGGGGATCGCCACGATCGTGGAGCGCATCGAGGGCTGACGTTCGCCGCGTCGGCTGTCGTCAGTCGCGGTCGAGCCCGCCGGTCGCGGTCGAGCCCGCCGACACCGGTCCCGCCTGCAACGGCGTTTCGGGCCGACATACTTTGTATGGCAGATCCGCCGGATGCGTGCGGCACCGTGCCAGGGTCACCGTGGGAGGGCCGCCGTGCCTCCGGCACGGTCTGTGTCCTGGGGCGCGGCGACGCTTCGCTCCCCTGCGACCGCCATGCCGTTTCCCTCCGTGCGCCCCGACCATGCAGTCCCGCACCGTGGCGTCCCCCACCGTGCCGTCCCCCACCGAGCGTCGCCCCGAACATACTTTGTATGGC
>DAIDTV010000292.1:355-2616 GCA_027457005.1 Chloroflexota bacterium | reverse complement strand
GTCCCCGGGGCTACACTGCGGTCGTGCCGCACCGTCGCCCCGAGTCCGGGCCGTCCCCCTCGCTCCTGTTCACCGCGGGCCCCGTGCCGGCCGATGGGCATCCGGCGTCGCCGTCGACCGCCGCCCGCGCGGGCTCCGGGGCGCCGCCTGCCTCCGGGCACCAGCCGCTGGCGGCGCGAATGCGCCCCCGGACCCTGGACGAGTTCGTGGGGCAGGCCCACCTGGTGGGTCCCCAGGGTCCGTTCCGCCGTTTCGCCGCCCGGGGCGCCCTGCCCAGCATGATCCTGTGGGGACCACCGGGCAGCGGCAAGACCACGCTGGCACGGCTCATGGCAGCCGCCGCCGGGGCGGAGTTCCACACCCTCTCCGCGGTGATGAGCGGCGTGGCAGACGTGCGTGCGGCGATCGCCGAGGCGAGGACCCGCCGGGAATCGGGCGAGTCGAGTGCCCCGACCGTCCTGTTCATCGATGAGATCCACCGCTTCAACCGTGCCCAGCAGGACGCGCTGCTGCCCCACGTGGAGGACGGCACGGTCACGCTGGTGGGCGCCACCACCGAGAACGCATATCTCTCGGTAAACCCGCCCCTGCTCAGCCGGATGCGCGTCTTCCGGCTCGAGCCGCTGGGCGACGACGAGGTCCGGGCCGTGGTCCGGGCAGCCGTTCTCGACGAGCGTGGGATGGCCGGTCGCGTCGCCCTCGCCGACGAGGTCCTGGATCTGCTCGTCCAGATGTCGGGCGGCGACGCCCGCCAGGCGCTCAACCTGCTCGAGGCCACGAGCGCGCTCGCGGATGCCGAGGGGGTCCGCGACGGAGAGGGGAACGTCGCCCCGCGCCGGGAGGACCTGGAGGCCGCCGCGCAGCAGCGGGCCGCCGCGTACGACCTGGTCGGCGATCGCCACTACGACACGATCAGCGCGTTCATCAAGAGCGTGCGGGGCAACGACCCGGACGCCGCCCTGTACTGGCTGGCGGAGCTGCTCGTGGCGGGGGAGGACCCGCGGTTCATCGCCCGCCGACTGATCATCCTCGCCAGCGAGGACGTGGGGAACGCCGAGCCCCGGGGCCTGCAGGTGGCGGTGGCGGCGTCGCAGGCCCTGGAGTACGTCGGGCTGCCGGAGGCGCAGTATGCCCTGGCGCAGGCCACCGCGTTCCTGGCGGCCGTCCCCAAGTCGAACCGGTCGGGCAGGGGGTACTTCGCGGCGAAGGCGGACGCGGAGGCCCTCGCTCCGCTGCCCATTCCCCTGCACCTGCGCAACGCGCCGGTGGCGCGCATGAAGAGCCACGGCATCGGCGTGGGCTACAAGTACCCGCACGACTTCCCGGGCGCCGACGTCGAGCAGCAGTACCTGCCCGACAAGCTGGCCGGCAGGCGCTACTACGAGCCCTCCGACCAGGGGTTCGAGCGGCAGCTGGGCGAGCTCATGGAGCGGCGGCGACAGCGACGGGCGAGCAAGCGCGACGGCCGCCGCGAAGGGGAGTCCCCAGGGAAGGGCTAGGAACCTGGCGGCAGTCGGGCCGACGATCCCGCCGCCCGCCATGATCACGTCCGCGGCCCCTCCCGCTACGTCCTCGGTTCCTCCCACCGTTTCCCATCGGTTGACGGCGCCGGGTCAGGGAAGCCTTGCATCGCCGGGGCCCCAAGCGCCGGCTTGCAGACCCGCTTGGAGCGAGCGGTCTGTCGGGCTGGTCCGAGAAGCGGGCCACAACGGTGGACGTGGTGCCCACGGGGCAGAGTCGGACGGCAGTTCATCCTGCGGCGCCGGCTCCTGTTCGCGCGCAACAAGTGGTCGGACCGAGCCGCGCCAACGCCCTCCACCAACGCGGGTTCGACGCTCCTCAGACGTCGAAGCGGACCTGCTCGCTGCCGGCAGCCACGTGCTACCACCGTGGGCTTGTGCCTGCCGATCGCGTCACCAGATGGAGGAAGGACTCCCGGTCATGTGCTCGAAGGACATGCCGGTTCGACAGCGCACGCGAGTCAGCGCTCCCGCCATATAGCCATACGTCGTCGAATGGGAGTTTCGTACCATAGGCGTCGCGGCGCCGTGGTGGTGGCCCTGATCGGGCCACCAAAGAAGCGTCCGCGGGGCGAGCCGCCCGAGCGGTTGCCCTGGGACAGTGCGGGCCACAGGAGGGGAGCGACGTGGACCACCCGGAAGCGGCACCGCACGAGATCCACGACCCGACCATCCTCGCCCGGGCCCGTGCGCTCCTCGACGCCTGCGCCACACCCGCGCAGATGGCGCAGGCGGTGCTCG
>DAIDTV010000292.1:0-345 GCA_027457005.1 Chloroflexota bacterium | reverse complement strand
CAACCTCGCGGTCTACACCGCGCTAACCAAGCCCCGCGAGGTGATCATGAGCGCCGCGCAGCCGGTGGGCGGCCACTCGTCGAACCGCGTCGATGGCCCGGCCGGGGTGCGCGGACTGGCCATCGTGGACATCCCCTTCGATCCGGTCGAGCTCGAGGTCGACCTCGACGCGTTCCGCCGCCTGGCCCCCCTGGTGCGCCCGCGCCTGGTCACCCTGGGCTTCTCCATGACGCTCTTCCCCTATCCCGTGCGCGCCATGCGCGAGGTGGTGGACGAGTGGGGCGGGCGGATCTTCTTCGACGGGGCCCACCAGCTCGGGCTGATCGCCGGGGGCCAGTTCCAGGA
>DAIDTV010000291.1 GCA_027457005.1 Chloroflexota bacterium | reverse complement strand
GCGCATGCACGAGATCGCGGATGTCGATGTTCGGTCGCAGGAAGGCACGTAGCCCCGGTCCCAGCGGACCCCATCGCTTCGTCGAGCCCGACGACACCCGCACGGGCCTTGCCCTGGGCGCGCTGCAGCCCAACCTGCAGCTTGGGCCGGCCCTCGCCGTCACGGATGCCAGCCTGCGCGAGGCGCGGTGCGCCATGCCGGGCTGCGGGAAGGTGCGCGAGGACCCCATCCACGACGCGCACGGGTAGGGCCGTGCGTGCGCCGGGGACCGAGGCACGCGTCAGGGCGGCGCTGCGTGCCGGCGCAGTTCGCTCCAGAGCGCCGGCAGTGACAGAGTTCCGGGCGGATGCGGGACGGTCCTGCACGGATCGCGATTCTTCGGATTCGGTCGTCGCGCACGTGGCGACCAGGCCCGACGACTCGGCCATGTCAAGTAACGGAGAGGTCGCGCGTGCGGGCTCTCTCGCTCGGGGATCTTCATCCCCTCCCCCGTCGTGCAACGGGACTGCGCCAACTCGCCAGATCGACGTGATTGCCGGTCCGATCCCGCGGGCGGAGAGCCGCTCTCCCTCACGCCGATCGAGTGGCGTCTCCTCCTCCGTGAACTTCCCCGGCGCTCCAAGCGCGTTGATTCTGTATCGCCAGCTGCGGCAGGCCGTGTGGGGGATCGGAGCATCGTGACGATCTCGACAACCTTGCGCAACTGGATCCGCGCCACTTGCGCACCGAGCTCGGGGCGCCACCGGGGACGGACGGCGGGCTGATCCCGACCCATGCGGGGCTCGGCCATGGGGCTGGACGCTCACGCGGGCGTCTGGTCGCCCGACAGCCGTCCGGTCCAGATGTAGCCCGTGAGATCCTTGGCCCGCGGGTCCACGGCCGGTTCCATGGGCAGGCTCGGGAGCGTCACCTCCTCGTCCAGGGCGGGGCGGATCCAGTCGAGCAGCTCGTGGTTGATGATGAGCGTGCCCACCCGCGCGCGGTGGTCCTGTCCGGCCGAGGGGTAGGCGATCCAGGCCTCGGTAAGCGCCACCATCGGCAGTCGCCGCCGGAGCTGCCGGATGGCATCGCCCCCGGGCGGCCCGTGGAGGTACCCGTGGACGAGGTAGGGGCCGCTCTGCAGGGTCACCGGGTAGGGGCGCGTGCGGCCCCGCCGGCCGGGGTTGCCGCGGGGGCCGCTGGCACGCACCGCCAGCAGCTCGTCGCGCGCCACCAGCAGGGTCCCGGCGGGGATCGCGCGGCTGTCGTCGAGGGCCACCAGGAGGGCGTCCACGAGCGCCACCTCGGCGTGGGAATTGAGCGCGTCGGAGAGGCGCTCGGCATCGAGGCGCAGGAATCCGAAGATCCGGCAGTCCTCCGCGTAGCCCGCGAACTCCACCTCGGGCAGCGCGAGCGGCGCCGGCTCCGGTGTGGGTGCAGGCGCCGCCGGAACCGGCGGCTGCTCGGGGAGCCACAGCCGGCGGCGCAGGACCGCCAGCGGGCCGCTGGATCCGGGCGTCGGCGGCGCAGGCATGCCGCTCAGGCCGACGCCGCGTGGTCCCGCGGCGGAGCACGCCGGGCCCGCCGGGCTGGCGGCGCGGGAGGCCGGATAAGGAGCGCCGGGTCGGGCCGCGGCGGGGCCGCGGCGTAGAGGTCGCAGAACATCTCGACCAGCTCGGGGTCGAACTGCACCTGCGCGAAGCGGCGCAGCTCGGCGATGGCTTCCGCATGGCCGATGGCCGCCCGGTAGGGGCGGTCCCGCACCATCGCGTCGTAGGCGTCCGCGATGGCCACGATCCGCGCCCCGAGCGGGATGTCGCTGCCGCGCAGGCCGAAGGGGTAGCCGTGGCCCGAGTAGTGCTCGTGGTGGTGCAGGATGATGGCCCCGGCGTCGCCCAGGGCGGTCACCCGCTCGATGATGGCCTGGCCGATGCGGGGATGCTGCACCACGCTCTGCCATTCCTCGCCCGTCAGGGGCCCCGGCTTGTCGAGGATCTGGTCGGGCACCGCGAGCTTGCCCAAGTCGTGGAGCAGGGCGGCCACCCGGATGCGCTCGACCTCGGGCTCGGGCAACCCGAGCTCGCTCGCGAGGCGCACCGCGATCGCCGCGATGAGCGAGGAGGGGCGCCCGGCGTAGTGGGGCAGCGGGGCCAGCACCGCGGCCAGGGCAGCCTCGGCCGCCTGGCGCCCGAGATCGCCCACCTCGGCCGCCCGCTGCCGGCCCGCCGGCGAGATGGGTGCCCGCGGGATGCGGGCCGTGTCGTCGTCGATCTCGGCGAACACGTAGGTCTGGTTGCGTCCGAGCGACTTGGCCGAGTACATCGCGGCGTCCGCGTCGCGCAGCAGCTGGTCGACGCGCAGGTGACCCCCCTGGCCCCCGGCGATCCCGATGGAGACCGATACGACGACGTCCTCGTCCGCGAGCGCGCTGAAGCGCTGCTTGAGGACGAGCAGGCGCAGCTTCTCGGCTGCCGCCGCGGCATCGTCGAGGGTCGTCTCGGGCAGCACCAGCACGAACTCCTCGCCCCCGTAGCGACCGATGAAGTCGGTCCCCCGCACGTGCTCCCGGAAGACGTCCGCCACGCCCCGCAGCACCTGGTCGCCCACCTCGTGGCCGTAGCTGTCGTTGACCGCCTTGAAG
>DAIDTV010000290.1 GCA_027457005.1 Chloroflexota bacterium | reverse complement strand
GCACAACCTGCCCGGGGTCCTGGACGGCGACCTCGACCGGCTGATCGACACCCTGATCTCGACCGACCAGGCGGAACGGCTGGCCGACCTCGGCGAGGGCGATGCGGCCTGAGGGGGGGTCCGGGGGGCGGCCTGGCGGCGCTCCCGGCGACGTCACGGTGCGCGCCGGGGCCCCAGCGAGCTCGGGCGATCCGACGGAGCGGCCCGCGACCCTCGGCGCGGCGCTCGATGGAGCGATCGCGCGGCTCAGGAAGAGCGGCTCCGACACGGCCCGGCTCGACGCCGAGCTGCTGGTCGCCCACGCGGTCGGGACCGACCGGACCGGCGTGCTGGCCCACCCGGAAGTGGGGCTGCCGCCGCACGCCGCCGAGGCGCTGGAGGAGTACGTCGCCCGCCGCGAACGGGGCGAGCCGGTCGCCTACATCCGGGGGATCAAGGAGTTCCACGGGCTGGCCTTCACGGTCGACGCTCGCGCGCTCATCCCGCGGCCCGACACGGAGCTGCTGGTCGACATCGGGGCGTCACGCGTGGTCGCGGCGCTGACCGCGGCGCCCCGCGGCCCGGGGAGCGACCGCCTGCGGGTGGTCGACGTGGGGACCGGGTCGGTGGCGGTGGCGGTGGCCCTGGCCGCCGCCCTGCGCCGCCGGAGGATCCTCGACGAGATCGACCTGCTGGCCACCGACGTCTCGGCGGACGCGCTGGAGCTGGCGGTCGAGAACGCCGCCGCCCACGGGCTGGCCGACGCGATCCGGTTCGCGCAGGCCGACCTGCTGCCGGCCGGCGAGCCGCCGTTCGACCTGGTGCTGGCCAACCTCCCCTACGTTCCCTCCGGGGATCTTCCGCGTCTCCCGATCGCGGCCAGCTTCGAGCCGTCGCTCGCGCTCGACGGCGGCACGGACGGACTCGCGGCAGTGCGGCGCCTGCTGGGGCTGCTGCCGGAGGCGCTCCGCTTCCCCGGGACCGCGCTGCTCGAGATCGGCGCGGGCGAGGACGACGGGCTGCGCGCCGCCGCGGACCGCGTGCTGCCGGGCTGGGAGCTGACGTTCCACTCGGACCTCGCGGGGATCCCCAGGGTGGCGGAGCTCGCGGCGAGCGCAGAAGCACGGCGATGACCCGGAGCGTGTTCCCCGTGCGGCTGCTGGCGCTCGATCTCGACGGGACGCTGATGGGTCCCGACCGGGTGATCCGTCCGCGCGTCCGCCGCGCGATCGCGGCCGCCCTCGACGCGGGCGTGATCGTCACCATCGCCACCGGGCGCATGTACCGCAGCTCGCTGCCCTTCGCCCGGACGCTGGGCATCACGGCGCCGATCGTCTGCTACCAGGGCGCGTACGTCCGCGAGGTGCCCGGCTCCGACGGGGCGGCCGGCCGGCTGCTGTTCCACCGTACCATGCCCGGCGTCGTGGCCCGGGACGCGATCCGCTGGTCGCGCGGGCACGGGTTCGATCCGCACGTGAACGTGGACGACCGCCTGGTGATGGAGGCGGACGCGGGGAGCGCCGCGGACTACGAGCGGCTCTCGGGCGTGGGCGCGGAGTTCGTCCCGGACCTGCTCGCCGCCGCGCGCGGGCCCCTGACCAAGGTCCTGGCGGTGGGCCCGGCGCCGCTTCCCGAGCGCTCGCTCGCCGAGGCACGGGCCGCCTTCGAGGGGCGTGCCCAGGTGACGGTGTCGCACCCGGAGTACCTGGAATGGAACGCGCCGGGGGTCACCAAGGGCCGCGGCGTGCGCTGGCTCGCGCGGCGGCTGGCGATCCCGGCAGGACAGGTCATGGCCATCGGCGACCAGTACAACGATGCGGAGATGCTCGCGGAGGTCGGGCACGGCGTGGCCATGGGAGGAGCGCCCGAACCGGTGCGCGCGGCGGCCCGGCACGTGACCGCGCCGCTCGAGGCGGACGGGGCCGCGCTCGCGATCGAGGCGCTGGTGCTCGGACGCGAGGCCGCATGAGCGATTCCGAGGCGCGGCAGCCGTCCGGGGCGCCGACCGGGGTCTCACCCGGGGACCTAGCGCCCAGTGCCGGGGACTCGGCGCCGCGGGTGCTCCCCGCCCGTGATCCCGAGGCGCTCCGCGCGGCCATCTCCGCGCTCCGCGCCGGGGGCCTCGTCGCGGTTCCCACCGAGACCGTCTACGGCGTTGCCTGCCTGGCCGACGCCGCCGCCATCGAGCGGCTCCTCGACGCCAAGCGCCGGCCGCCGAGCAAGGGCATCACGCTGCTCGTTGACGACGTGGAGCAGGCCGCGTCGGTGGGCGAGTTCCCGCCGGCCGCGCGGCGGCTCGCAGCGCGCTTCTGGCCCGGACCGCTCACGATGGTTGTGCCGGTCCGCGCCGGCGTGGCCCTCCCGGCGAGTCTCACCGGGGACAGCGGCGCGATCGGCCTGCGGGTGCCCGACCATGCCGTGCCCCGCTCCCTGGCGCGTGCGCTGGGGCCGCTGCCCCTGACGTCGGCCAACCTGTCGGGCGCACCCGATGCCCGTGACGCGAGCGAGGTCGTCCGCCAGCTGGGGGCCGCGGTCGCGATCGTGCTGGACGACGGGCCGTCGCCGGGCGGCGTGCCGTCCACCGTGGTCCGGTTCGCCGCGGGGTCCGGCCGGCCGGAGCTCCTGCGGGATGGCGCGCTGCCCTTCGC
>DAIDTV010000289.1 GCA_027457005.1 Chloroflexota bacterium | reverse complement strand
GCGCTCGTCCTCCCCGGTCACGGCAGCAGCAACCGCTGCGCGAGTCCGCGGCCCCGCCGACCCGGCGCGATGACCGCCAGCGACAACGCCTCGTCGCGGAACAGCCGGCCAGCCAGCGATCGCAGCTGGTCAGCGCTCACCGCCTGGATGGCCTCCACCGCCTCCTCGAGCGTCAGCGTCCGCTCGTGCAGCGCCTCCTGCGCGCCCAGCCACGAGGCGAGGTTCCTGCCCTCCTCCAGGCGCAGCTCGAGCCGTCCGCACGCATACGCCCTGGCGCGAGCCAGCTCGTCGTCGGGTACGGTCCGGTCGCGCAGGTCGGCCAGTTCGGCAAGGATCGCGTCGAGCGCGCGGCCCAGGACGTGCGGATCGACCCCCGCGTAGATCCCCAGCATCCCGCAGTCGGCGTAGTCGGTGAGGAACGAGTGCACGTCGTAGGCCAGCCCGGCCTCCTCCCGCAGGTGCAGGAAGAGGCGGCTGCTCATCCCCTCCCCGAGGATCGTGTCGAGCAGTTCGAGCGCCCACTGCTCCGGGTCGTCCCGCCGCAGGCCGGGGACCGCGATCGACAGGTGCGCCTGGGAGCCGGGCCGGTTCACGACACGGGCACGCTCCGCCGACGGCAGCCGGGGCGCGGCTTCGAAGCGGGGATCATCCGGCCGGCGGCCGTCCTCGGGCACCGCCCCATCCGACCCGAACGCGTCGGCCGTCATGGCGCAGATCGTCCCGTGGTCGAGGGCGCCGGCCGCCGCGATCACCACGTTCGACGGTCTGTACCAGCGCTCCCAGAACCCGCGCAGCGCCGGCGCCGTCAGCGCAGCCACGCTCTGCTCGTCGCCGGCAATCTCCCAGCCCAGCGGGGTGTCCCCGAACACGGCCTGGTCGAGCAGGTTGAACACGTACTCGCCCGGGTCGTCGCGGTAGGAGCGGATCTCCTCGATCACCACCGTGCGCTCGTGAGCGACGTCCTCCTCGCGCAGCAGGGGCCGCGTGACGAGCTCGCCGAGCATCCGCATGGCCAGCGCGGCGTCACGGGAGGGAACCCGTGCCCAGTACGTGGTGGACTCGCGATCGGTGGCGGCGTTGCTGGTCCCGCCGATCCCCTCGATCGCCTCCGAGACCGCTCGGGTGGACGGCCAGCTGGCGGTCCCCTTGAAGGTGAGGTGCTCCATGAAGTGGGCGGTGCCGGACTCGGCGCGGGACTCCATGCGCGAGCCCGCGCGGATGTACGCGACGGCGGAAAAGGACCGGGCGCCCGGCAGGCGCACCGTGATCACGCGCGGCCCGCCGGGCAGCGCGGTTCGTTCGAACATCCCGGGGATGGTACACGGGCGGGACGCCCGGCGAGCGGAGCCGGGCGGTGCGGTGCGGTGCGGTGCGCTGCTCGCGGCCGGCGTCGAGGCGCGGGCGGGCCTGCGCGCTACTCGCGGCCGTCGCGGCCCGGATCTCCTCCCGGGCCGGGGGCCCCGAGGCCGCCCAGCTCCATCTGCACGTACTCGTCACGGACCAGGCCCAGCGTGGGCTGGCCCACCGCCGGATCGTCCGGATCGGCACCCGCCGGCAGGTACGTGAGCGCGACCCGCTCGTCGCCCTGCACCAGCGCGTACGCGACCATCCCGTCCGGCCGGGTCTCGAACTCCAGGTACTCGAAGGAGTCGACGTTCAGGCAGACCGAGAGCGGCGTGAAGTAGCTGGATACGTCGGGGCGGTCGATGACGATGCGCTCGACCGGTCCGCTCCCGTGGGCCACCACCTCGTGCCCGCGGAGATAGGTGTACGCGATCGTCTGTTTCAGGAGGGGGCGGAGGAGGTGGTAGAGGTCCGGCGGACTGGCGACGATGCCATGGTTGACGAAGAACTTCGCGGGCGGAAGGGCGGCCACATGCTCCTCCAGCGTGGGCCCCGTGCGCCGGGGACCTGTCGATGGTAGCAAGGCCCGGAAGCCCGCGGGAGACCGGGGCGTATCATCGCCGGAATGCTGCTCGCGGTCGACGTCGGGAACTCGAACATCACGCTCGGGCTGGTGCGCGACGGCCGCGTCACCGGGACACGCCGCGCGGTCACGCCGGCGCGGGTGACCATCGACGAGGCCGAGTCGCTGCTCGACCGCCTGCTCGGTCTCGACGGTCTCGGCCTGACGGACGTGGACCGGGTGGTGCTCGCGACGGTGGTGCCCCAGGTCGGGCGGGCGCTGGCGGGCGCGGTTTCCCGTCGCGGGCTCCCGCTGCTGGAGGCGACCGCCGCCAACGTCCCGATCCCGGTCCGCGTCGATCAGCCCGCCGAGGTGGGGGCCGACCGGCTCGTCAACGCGCTCGCGGCGGGCAGGCTGTACGGGACGCCGGCGATGGTGCTCGACTTCGGCACGGCGACCACGATCGACGCGGTGGCGGCCGACGGGGCGTTCGTGGGCGGGGCGATCGCGCCGGGGCTCGAGCTCGGGCTGGAGGCGCTGGCCGCGCGCACCGCGCGCCTGCCCCGGGTCGAGCCGCTGCGGCCGGAGCACGCCATCGGGCGGGACACGGTGAGCGCGATTCGCAGCGGCGCCGTGTACGGGTACCTCGGGCTCGCCGCCGGGCTGCTCGCCCGGATCCGTGCCGAACTGCTCGCGGGCACAAGCGGGACCACGGTCAAGGTCATCCTCACCGGCGGCGTG